>WTGE01000367.1 GCA_011525445.1 Synechococcus sp. CO36386bin_37 | reverse complement strand
ACCACATCTCTTGAAAACCCAGCCAAAAAGCGCAGTCCATCGCCATGACTTTCAACTCTGATGTCCAGTGGACGTTTGGAGGTGATGGGAACCTGACCGATCACAGTTAAAGCTTCAGAAGCCCCTTCAGCCCGCAAAGCCAAATCCAATTGCAGGGTCTCATCAGCGAATAAAACCTGACCTCGGTCCAGATCAACTGAGTTTTGGCCAACCCGAGCTTCCTCCAGCACAAGCTCCGTTGTCAGTTTCGGAGACCCCTGATCCAGGCGATAATTGCCTTTAAGACCAAGAGCCCCCTGCAAAGCCGAAGGAACCGGTGCAACAAGTGCAAGAAGACTGAACGGCAAATGCTGCAGGGTGAACGTGCCCTCACCCGCTTGAAGGGGCCCTTTGATCTCAGCAATGAACGGTTTCACCTGTAGGGCAATGTCCTCATCATGACCTTCGATCCAGAGGTGCCCTCGTGCTTTTAAATCGACCTGCAAGCTGTTGAAACTGGGGCCCTCTAGCTCAAGAGCACCATCAACTTGCCCGCGCAAATCCTCAGGATGAAAGGTTTCCTGCTCGCGACGAAGGCGTTGCGCGTTTTCAACAGCCAACTCTGCCTTTCGAAGCGCACGAAGCTGACCATCCAGCGATCCACCAAACGTGTTCACCAACAATGTGCCTAAATCAGTGGCGTCTCCTTCCAGCGCAGGTAGAGCCTGGAACAATTGCGTAAGACTGAGTGCCCCGCTCGTCAACCATCGGGCACTTAATCCGCGAGCTTCCAGATTTGCCCTCAGACCGGCGTTCTGACGGCCATCGGCTTTAAACGTGATCTGCCCGCTATCACGGGGCAACATTTCACCGCTAATCCCAAAAATTCCACTGTTGTATTGAGCATTCATCGACACCTGACGGAGCTGAATTCCAAGCAACCCCGGTTGAGCAAGCTTGAGATCCGCCGACATACTCCAAGGTTGCAAACTCAAGTCACCAGAACCACTCAAACGGCCATACACCCCTTCCCATCTCTGCTTCGGAGGCAATGCCAATTCCAACCCGTCAACGCTCAGATCCCTGGCAGTCCAGCGGTAAAGAGCGGGGCTACCAGTGATTTCCAACGCACCTCGTCTTCGCTGGAGAAGAACACGTTTCGGTAACCAATTCTCGCCGAGTTGTGCTTCAAATGACCCTGGGATGACAGCACCAAGAGACGCCATTTGAAGCCGTCCACCCCCACCCGGCTTCCCCTCGAAGCGACCTCTCCAGCTTTCAACAAGCCGGATCGCACCCGCACGAGGATTGTCCACTTGAATCTGCAGGTCTGGTTCAAGTCTCTGAAGAGGTCCGCGGACCTGCCCCTCGGCTGAAATCATGCCTTCCATCTCCGTGCCGAGAAGGGAACCAATCCTGCTGAGGGGATACGACGCCAAACTCAAATTGGCTTGCAGGTCACCGGCCAACAGCCCACCCTTTCCAAACTGAATCGGCAGAACGGCTTCTGCATTGAACTGTGGACTGTTGAAGCGATTCAGACGCAGCAAACCCTGTTTGGTCGACCAATCGGCCTGAAGCGACCATCGTTCCAGCAGCGGATTGTTCGCCTGATCGAGAGAAAACTGAAATCGTGGTGACAAGCTTGGACCCGTGACCCGTAACTCCCCGTTCAAAGGAGCTTGAGTCCCCAACAGCTCGGGGATGAGTGGCAATCCTTCCCAGGCCTCACCCACGAGTTGGAATGTCTTTGTCTTGACATCCCACATTGGATACAGATCGCCCTGAGCCTTGATGGTCATGCCAGGGGTCGCGAGGTTCAGTTCGTCGAGAGTGGCCATCCACCCTTTGGGCCCTCGTCGATCTCCCTGCACCTGCAAATCAATGACAATGGGTTGATCGAGAAGATTGGCCTCAGGCAGCCCCCATTGCCCAGCAAGTTCGAAACGAGGTTGGGCCCAGGCACCTTTGAGACTTACAGCCAACCGATGATCAAACCCCTGTTCTCTGATGTTCGCGCTGAAGTCCAGACTTCGATTCAGCTGAAGTCGACCGCCCAAACTGGCCTGGTATGGGCCATAGCGCCATTGACTACGGGGCACAAACAGCTGATCACCATCGCAGTGGAACTTGAAAAGGCGCGACTGAAGCACTTGCTGAAGCGGCTGACCACTCAACTTGAAGCCAACAACCGACAGACCACCTCCACAGCCGATCTGGCCTCGATTCCAATCAAAGGTGAGATCGCCACCCACCTGGCCCCTCAGTTGAAGGGGCTTGGCCATCGGAAGCAGACCCTGCAGTCGATCCAACTGGACTCGCTTGAGACGCGCCTTCATCAGGAATTCCGGACGGTTCCAATGGGCACGGCCTTTCAACTGCACCGAACCACGATCGGGGAAACGCAACTGAAAGGCTCCATCGGCCCACTTCTCATCAAGACGAAATCGTGTCGCACCCGCCAAGGACAGCTGGAGGTCTGCGGGCTCAACCCTGATGTTGGCAGGATCAATCAAACGAACACGAAGATCCACTCGATAAGGAAACTCACCCTTCGGCCGAGGGCCTGGTACCCAAAACTGACCCTGTTTGTTGCGGAAGAGATTGACACTGGCCCCCCTCACCCGAGCGACAACAACCGGACGCCAGAGACGCAGACTGGAGAGCGGATCAATCCCCAGAGTCAGTTTGCGCACACGAAGGGTGGAGGCATCCTTTTGTCCTGGAAGGATCTTGATCGGTCCGATCGTGATTCCATCGAGACCCCACCCCCGATAGGGACCGATCTCAATCGGATGTCCGAGCGGGCCAGCCAGCTGCTTCTCCAGAGCGGGACGCAAGCGATTGACGGTCCCCGCAATCAACCGGTCAGCAGTCATCCAAGCGACTGAAGCCACAACAGCTGTGAGACCAAGCCCAGTGATCACCACTCGTGGAGCCATTGCACTTTTGCCTGAGCTCCTCATCGATGACCGTCATCTCGCCCAAGGTCGACGCAATATAGAGAGGAGTTCTGCTCCTAACCAGCCCATGCCCCTTCCTCAATTTCTGGAGGCGTCCATCTCATGGCTGGCCTGGAGTGGCGTTGGCCTCTCGGTGCTCACGCTGATTTCTTTTCTGTCTGGTTGGGGGGTGCGTTTCCGTCTTGTTGGAGTGAGTAGTTTCACATTTTTGCTAGCCGTGAGCTGTTGGGCATTTTCGATCAGTTACACGCCACCGGTTCGTATCGAAGGAGCTCAACAGGTGCCGATCGTGTTTGATAACGGCATCGATCTCGTAGTGGCACAAGCTGCCATTGGCTTCAATCAAGAAGCGATCGAACCCACCCTCAGCCAGCTCGCCGCAAATCTCCGTCCAGGCGGTCGCGACCGTTTTGTGCACGTCAGGCTGCGTCAGCTGCAGGTTGTGAGCGAAGGCATTTCAAAACCAATTTTGCTTGGAGAAACCACACGGGACTTCAACGAACAATGAATCCAGATGCCCCTCTCCAAGGATTGCCGCAGGGATTTCGAGATGAGAAGGCAGATTTAGACAAAGCGGGAATTGCAAACTGGAGGGATCTCAGTGAGCTCACTGATCAGCAGCTCAGTCGCCTCGTTGCATCCGGTCGATCCACAGCCCGCAATCTCAAGCGCCTTCGTGGGATCGCCAAGCTGATCTGTTGTTTAGAACTCCCGCCCGCGGATGCTGCCCTTTTGATGCATGCCGGTTTTGCAACGCCTGCTGCGATTGCCACGTCCTCACCACAGGAAATTGTGAACCGAACTGGACGTCTTGAACGTCAACTTGGAACTGGTCGGATTTCTGTCGTTGACTTTTCGATCGCCAAACTCTGGATTTTGCGAGCCAAAGCGAGGCAAACCACGAACTGACCGCAGGAGGCTGCAACCCAGAACTCGCAAGCTTCAAATAGAAGTAGTTATCAAAGGAGGATCCTTGCGTCCCCTCCACTCCAATTCCATTCCGAGAAGTGTGCTCAGGCATGTCCTTCTTCCCTGTGTTCCAATCACGCTGTTGGTCTTTCCATTGACAGGATTGGCCCAGTCGAGTCTTCTCAAAAACGTAAAGGACAACCCTGGCGAGGCCAAAGCCCTCTGTCAGAAGTTCAAAGTCATGAACAGCAATGGCGAGTCCGCTTTGTCAGCTCAAGCCATCAACCAATTGGCAGGCCAGCGCAATTTGAGTCGAAGCGATGCTGAGATCTTGGCGACCTATGTAATCGGACTGCACTGTTCGGATGTCCGCTGATCGGATCTTCTCTGAGGCAAGTTTGATTACCCCAGATGGAGTTGCTCTATCCGCAAGGATCTGGACACCTCAGGGGTTGGGGCCGTGGCCCACTCTGCTGATGCGACAGCCTTATGGACGGGCCATTGCCTCAACCGTCGCCCTTCCGCATCCACTCTGGTGGACCCAGCATGGATTCGCAGTTGTCGTCCAGGATGTACGCGGACAGGGCGACTCCGAAGGCACTTTCAACGGATTTGGACAGGAGGCGGCCGATACCGCCGCAACCATGACTTGGCTCCGCAATCGTCCCGAATGCAATGGGCGAATCGGGCTTTTTGGCTTGTCCTATCAAGGCTTGACCCAATTGCTGGCACCTCCGGAATGCCCGGCCCCTGATTGCCTCGCGCCAGCCATGTGTGGCTTGGAGGAACGTGACCATTGGAGTTGCGAAGGCGGTGCCCACTGGTGGCACCTCGGTCTCGGTTGGGGATTGCAGCTTGCTGCTCTTCAAGCCAAGCGCCGTCATGATCAATCCGCTTGGAGAGAAATTCATAGCGCACTCGTAGACGGTCGGTACCTTCGCGAAGGGATCGAACTTCTGGAACAACACGATGCTCAGGGAATGGCACTGCGCTGGCTGCGTCAAAACCCGGCGGAACCCGAGAATTGGATCGTTCATCATCCACCTGATACCTGGCTGTGCAAGCCGATGCTGCTGATCGGGGGCTGGTGGGACCCTCATCTACGGGGTCTCCTCGATCTGCTGACAAAAGCCCGACATTCCGGCGGGAATCCCGAGCTACATATTGGACCCGCCACCCATCTTCAGTGGTGGCCTGAAACCTCTCAACTGTTGCTGGATTTTTTCGATCAGCATCTCAAAGGTTCCTCCACCCACAACCCTGAAATCAAAAAAATGATCAGGCTTTGGGACCTAGGCGATGCCACATGGAACAGTCAAAGCGGAAGCGATGCCACGAAAGCCAGCTGGAATCTCAGTACCGGCGGCTTGACCTGCCTTGATCTGAATGATGGCCAACTGCTCGATGCAGATCGACCGGGTTCAGGAACCTGCGTGATTGTTCATGATCCTTGGCGGCCAGCACCTGCTGTGGGAGGCCACCTGAGCCCAACCGCTGGCCCTTGCGATCGAACTACTGTTGACCAGCGATCTGACGTCGCCGTTTTTAGCTCCTCACCTCTCACGGAGGATCTTCAACTTCAAGGGCGCCCCCTGTTGCGTGTGACGGTGATTGCTGATCAGCCCAGCTTTGACCTTTGCGCAGCTCTGTCCAAGCTTCCTGCTGAAAGCGACGAGGTGCAACAGCTCTCGACAGGGGTCATACGAGTCCCTGGAGTCAAGGCCATGGAAGGCTGCGAGATCACCCTTGAACTCCAACCTCTTCTCGCAAGCTTTCATCGAGGAGATCGGCTCAGGCTCTCACTCTCAGGAGCTGCCTGGCCAGCCATAGGCATTAATTCAGGAACGAACGAACATCCTCCTGGCTCAGCCAACAGTGATTGCCGCGTGATCACCCTTCACATTCCATTGGATCGGGCGACACTGCAAATGGCGCCACTCCTTTTTCCCCAAGGCGGATGAACTCCGGCAAACTATCGCCATTGTCGCCTCCCTTTCATGAAGCTCCCTTCCTGCCTTCTGGTCTGCGCTCTCGCGGCACCGATGCTGCAGGCGCTTCCCGTGCCGGCGGCTCGAGGAGAACAACTGATCGCCCAGGGAGCATTAGCCCCTCGCACGCCACTGAGTACCAGCGAAGCGAGCAAGGCAGCAGATGCACTTTTAACAGCCCTTCAAACCCGCAACGCTCAGGCGTTGTATGACCGCTTATCTACCCCGCTGCAAAAGGCCACATCGGTTGATGCCGTGAAAGCTCGGCTCACCAGTGCACACCGCATCGAGTCAAGTCGGGTTGTGGCAATCTATCCAGGCATGGATGACACCACGGTGGATGTCATTGCTCAAACCGAGGAAGGAAGCAAAGAGCTGCTTCTGGTGCTTGACGATGAAGGCAAGCTTGTGGCCTGGAAGTGGTTAGGGGAAACTCTGCCGATTGAAACAACTGCTCTGAAATTTGTCCGGGATCTCGAAGCTGAACGTTGGATCGCTGCTCGCTACTACCTGTCCCTTGATTTTCAAAAGGAAATCTCGCCTGAAGATCTTCAGCGCAAGTGGACCAAATTGAGCCGCGTACTAGGCGGAGTGAAGCGCATCAAAAATGCCGTCGTATCCAGTCAGGGAGCCGAACAACAGCTGGTTCTCGTCACGATCGAATTTGGAACCGTGACCGACAACCTCTTTGTAATTTTCGATGCACAGGGCCGGATCATCAATGTGGACTTCTCGGAGGATTTGGTTTGATCCCAAACAGTCAACAAAATCGATGCTGATAGGGCGAGTTTTCCGCTTAAGCTCCCGGCCAATGAAATCCACCTCTGCATGACCGGCGCTGTTCTCAACTGGATGGTTCAGGACGGCCAGAGGCTGGCCGAATGTCGGCACGACCACCCCTTCTCGGTCCTTGGGCCCCAGCAACTGGAATCAGGCCAGTGGGTCATCAGGTCATGGGTTCCTGAAGCTGAGACCGTTGAGTTGATACTGAACGGAACTACCACTGCGATGGGCACCCCCCATCATCCATGGGTGTTCGAGGCGGAATGTGGTCAGGATCCAGGCCACAACTACAGGTTGAAGATCAACCGGGGTGGGATCGAGCACGAGCAATTCGATCCCTGGGCCTTCCGCCACGAATGGATGGGAGAGATGGATCGCCACCTCTTCGCTGAAGGCAATCACCATCACATTTGGCGCCGGATGGGGGCTCACCGCTGCAACCAAGCAGGGGTCCAGGGTGTGATGTTCTGCCTGTGGGCACCGAACGCCCTCACTGTCAGTGTGATTGGAAACCTCAATTCATGGGATGGCCGCTATCACCCCATGCAGCAGAGGCTGGGTGGCATCTGGGAGCTGTTCATTCCAGAACTGGAGGAAGGCCATCTCTACAAATACGAAATTCGTACCCAGGATGGCCACTGTTATCAAAAAGCAGATCCTTACGGTTTCCAGCACGAGGTCAGGCCGGATACCAGTTCCATCGTGAGTCATCTCGATGGATTCCAGTGGAACGATGATGCGTGGATCAGAGCTCGCGATCACCGAAACCCTCTCGATCAACCGATTTCGGTTTACGAAATGCACCTCGGCAGCTGGATTCATGCCTCTGCTGATGATCCATTCATCGAAATCGATGGCACTCCCCGCCCACCGGTGCCCGCAGCTGACTTAAAGCCAGGAGCTCGGTTACTCACCTACCCCGAACTCGCCGATCGACTGATTCCTTACGTCAAAGAGCAAGGATTCACACACATCGAATTGATGCCCATTACGGAGCATCCATTCGATGGTTCATGGGGTTATCAAGTCACTGGCTGGTATGCACCAACAAGCCGCTACGGAACCCCTGACGAGTTTCGCGGGTTCGTGGATCGCTGCCACGCCGAAGGCATTGGGATCATTATCGACTGGGTACCAGGTCACTTCCCCAAAGACAGCCATGGGCTTGCCTTTTTCGATGGCTGCCATCTGTATGAACATGCCGACCCACGCATTGGGGAGCACAAAGAATGGGGGACGCTGATCTTCAATTACAGCCGCAACGAAGTCAGGAACTTTCTCGTTGCCAATTTGGTGTTCTGGTTTGACCAATTCCATATTGATGGCATCCGGGTGGATGCTGTTGCGTCCATGCTGTATCGCGATTATTTACGACCAGATGGAGAGTGGTTGGCCAACGAAAATGGTGGACGGGAAAACACGGAAGCTGTGCGTTTCCTCCAACAAGCCAATCATGTGTTGTTTGAGCATTTTCCAGG
This sequence comes from Synechococcus sp. CO36386bin_37, assembly GCA_011525445.1. The sequence continues at coordinate 3,703 of WTGE01000367.1, read as the reverse complement.
TGCTCTTTCCATCGCAGAAGAATCAACAACCTGGCCCATGGTGACCCAGCCCACAGAAAATGGTGGGCTGGGATTCAACCTGAAATGGAATATGGGGTGGATGCACGACATGCTCGATTATTTCGAGCTGGACCCCTGGTTCCGCCAGTTCCACCAAAACAACATCACGTTTTCAATCTGGTACACCTATACCGAAAACTTCATGCTTGCCCTCAGTCACGACGAAGTCGTGCATGGGAAAAGCCATCTCCTCCACAAAATGCCAGGTGACGACTGGCAGAAGTACGCCAATACGCGTGCTCTGCTCGCTTACATGTGGACGCATCCCGGCAAGAAAACAATCTTTATGGGTATGGAGTTCGGCCAACGTGCCGAATGGAACGTCTGGGGCGATCTGCAGTGGGATCTGTTGAACTACGAACCCCACATGGGTGTTCAGAGGATGGTGAGAGAGCTCAATTCTCTTTACAAGAATGAGCCGGCCTTGTGGCAAGACGATTTCAATCAGTACGGCTTCCAGTGGATCGACTGCAACGACAACCGACATTCCGTCATCAGCTTCATGCGTCGTGAGAGTGCGAGCGGCTCGTGGCTTGTGATTGTTGCCAACTTCACCCCGCAAAGCCATTCCAATTACAAAGTGGGCGTTCCGGTTTCTGGCTTCTACGAAGAAATCTTCAATACCGACGCTGCCAGATTCGGTGGCAGCAACCTCGGCAATCTTGGAGGAAAACGATCCGAGCAATGGGCAATCCACGGCTACGAGCACTCGTTAGACCTCTGCCTTCCCCCACTCAGCCTGATGGTGTTTAAGCACGATCCCAAGAAAAGCCTGCCTGACGCTTCCACTCAGGCGAGCTGAAGGTTCAGGTCATGTGACAAAACTGCCAGGATCGCCCAGAAACACAGCGGTATGGTCAGTTTCGTCATGTAGGTTGCCGCCTTGACTTGCACGCATCCATGAGCGACACCCTGCCTCTACTGCTCCGTGCCGCCCGCGGAGAAGCGGTAGAGCGTCCTCCCGTCTGGATGATGCGTCAGGCGGGCCGATACATGAAGATCTATCGCGATCTTCGCGATCGTCACCCCAGCTTCCGGGAACGATCCGAGAACCCTGATCTCTCCTACGAGATTTCAATGCAGCCCTTCAAAGCCTTCCAGCCTGATGGGGTCATCCTCTTTTCAGACATCCTGACCCCACTTCCAGGAATGGGGATCGATTTCGACATCATTGAGAGCAAAGGTCCTCAAATTGGCGATCCAATTCGGAGCCTCAGCCAGGTCAAAGCTCTCAGGCCACTGGAGCCGAATGAAAGCATGCCCTTCGTCGGCGAGGTGCTAGGCCGCTTGCGCAGCAGTGTTGGAAATCAGGCAGCAGTACTCGGTTTCGTTGGAGCTCCTTGGACCTTGGCCGCTTACGTCGTGGAAGGCAAAAGCAGTAAAAACTATGCCGTCATTAAAAAGATGGCTTTTCAAGAGCCAGAACTTCTTCACAAGCTCCTGGATCACTTCGCTGAGTCCATTGCTACCTATCTTCGCTATCAAATTGATTCTGGAGCCCAAGTTGTCCAGATGTTCGACTCATGGGCAGGACAACTCAGTCCAGCGGATTACGACACGTTTGCTGGTCCTTATCAGAAAAAAGTCGTCGATCTCGTTAAACAAACCCATCCGGATACTCCTTTCATCCTCTACATCTCAGGGAGTGCAGGAGTCCTAGAGCGGATGGGTCGCACGGGGGTGGACATCATCTCTTTGGATTGGACGGTCGACATGGCTGAAGGCCTAGCGCGCCTACCGGAACACATTGGAGTGCAAGGCAACGTGGATCCTGGTCTTTTGTTTGGCACGCCAGACGCAATCCGCGATCGCATTGATGATTGCGTTCGTAAAGCACGGGGTCGTCGACACATCCTGAATCTTGGCCATGGAATCTTGCCTGGCACCCCAGAGGAGAATGGTCGTGCTTTCTTTGAAGCAGGCAAGACTGTTATGGATCGCATCGGGGGGTTCTGATTGAGCTCAACGCGATCGCGAATCCTGATAACGGGTGCTAGTGGCTGCGTTGGTCAATACACAGCATCCTGGTTATTGGAGAACTCTGATGCTGAGCTGCTGCTCTGGTTGCGCGACCCGTCCAAGCTGACAGCAATCGACAACGATCATCCTCGAGTGAGATTGTTGGTGGGGGATCTGCGCGAAACGGATCGTTTCGCCAACGAACTCACAACCGTGAATCGAGTGATTCATACGGCGACAGCATGGGGAGACCCAGAGCGTGCGCATCAAGTCAATGTCGTAGCCGTAAAGAGGATGTTGGCTCTCCTGAATCCAGCAGTCCTGGAACAAATTATCTACTTCTCAACAGCGAGCATCCTCGATCGATCATTGCAACCCCTTCAAGAAGCCCTTGCGTATGGAACTGAGTACATCCAAACCAAAGCCCAATGTCTACAGGATCTTGAACAACACCCACTCGCTGAGCGCATCGTTGCGGTGTTTCCAACCCTTGTTTTCGGAGGCAGGGTGGATGGAACCAGCCCCTACCCGACAAGCTATCTGACTGAGGGATTAGCGGAAGCGAGCAAATGGTTGTGGCTCGCACGCTGGTTGAGAGCTGATGCCAGCTTCCACTTCATCCATGCCGCTGACATTGCTGCCATCTGCGGAATCCTGGCAACAAATCCCCATCAACCCAATCCAGAACCTGGACAGGGACCTGTTAGAAGATTGGTCATGGGACAGCCATGGATCAGCGTGAATGAGGCTGTTGCGACGCTGTGTCGGTGGAGAGGGGTCGCACGAACACCAGGCATTCCTCTCTGGAGCTGGCTGATTGAAGGCTTAATCAAAATCCTTCCAATCGAAATCAACGATTGGGATCGATTTTCAATTCACCAGAGGCACTTCATTCATGATCCAGTCACCCAACCTGAAAGATTCGGTGGACGCAGTCATGGTCCGGATCTTGAAACAGTCTTAATCGATTCGGGACTTCCGCGCCGTGGAAGGATCTCACCAGCGTTAAAATAATGAAAAATTGATTGCCTCATGATCAGACGTTTGAGTTCCCTTCTCTCAGCAGCAATTGCTTTTGTCGTCGTTTTAGGCCTCAGCGTCGGCACTGCTAACGCTGCAACCGTTGAAGTCAAGCTTGGTACCGACACAGGAATGCTGGCTTTTGAACCCAGCACGGTCAACATCAAAACGGGAGACACCGTCAAGTTTGTGAACAACAAGCTGGCTCCTCACAATGCCGTGTTCGATGGCCACGATGAGCTCAGCCACAGCGACCTTGCTTTTGCTCCTGGCGAATCTTGGGAGGAAACCTTTACTGAAGCAGGAACCTTCGACTTCTACTGCGAACCCCACCGCGGAGCAGGCATGGTCGGAAAAGTCATTGTTGAGTGATCACCTGCTCAATCAGCAGATGAGCACAAGCCCGTATGAGCCTCTTAACAGTTGCTCATCGGGCTTTTTTTTGTGCAGCAAAATCGATAGGGTTACAGCAACGATTCAAGTTGGTGTTGATGCTCAAGCCCATTTCTCTCATTGCACTTGCTCTGTCCATCACGATCAACCTGCTGGGTGCGCCCTGCGCGATGGCTGCCAGTAGTCCCATTCCTGATCTCGATCATGGTGCCCAGCTTTTCTCATCTAGTTGCGCTGCCTGTCATATGGGCGGCGGTAACGTGATTAGCGC
>WTGE01000087.1 GCA_011525445.1 Synechococcus sp. CO36386bin_37 | reverse complement strand
ATGAGGCGCCCTGGAGGCTGGTGAAACTGAGGTCACTGCCGCTGAGATCCGCGCCGTCTAGCTGTGCCTGACTGAGGTTCGCGCGTTGTAGGTAAGCACTGTTGAGGTTTGCATTACGGAGATCGGCATGGGTTAGGTCAACATCGTTGAGCTGGCAGGTTGGACAATGGCGGCTTTCCAGCAGTCGGATCAAATCCTGCTCATTGCCGGCTGTAGCAGGGCTGGCAAACCCGAGAAAACTTGCAGTCAGAGCGAACCCCAGTGGCCTCAGGGAAACCATTCGACAGAGATCTCAGTCGTTTTGTTGTATCGACCTCAAGATGACTTGTCGACCGGTCTTAGGCGGCAATGCTTCTGCTGTCTGTTTCCAGGTTGGTTAGCAGTTCCGCGGCAATGGCTTGCTTCAACTCTCGCTCGGCCTGGCGCTTCCGATCGATGCTGCGCAGAGCGGGGATCATCAGACGTAGACGTACTGTTGGTTCGTTTGGCTCCGCTTCTCCAGTATCGATCAGGCGCATCAGATCAACAACGGCAACCCAGCGAGTGGGTGTCTCGGGTCGACAAAACGCTGGACGGAAGACTGGAATTTCTCCTCCATGATTGGCGACAGCTTGAAATTCTCCGGCAACGGCTCTACGGAAGCGGACGACCGCTGAGGGGTTGTTCTGGAACCAGATCCGGTCGTCGCGAACGGCGGGATGCATTGCTGACGACAACTCTTTGGATTATGCGGTGGCTGGCAAGCCTGGGTTAGCGCTGTACTAAATCATGCAGGGCTTTGTCGATGGTTGTTTTGAAGGTGCTCCAAGGCAAGGCTCCTTCGATCACACGCCCTTTCACGGTGTCGTCGCCTTGGGTAGCACCGATAACGAACGTTGGTGTAGCCCTGATGTTGTGCAGCGATGCTTCCGATCGGTTGGCGTTTATCACGGCTACGGTTGTCTTGCGTTCCATGCAGCTCTGTAGGGAAGCTGTGTCGATTTTTTCCTCGGCGGCGATGGCTAGGATGCCTTTGCAGCTCAGGCAGTCTTGCTGGTCAAATAGGCCGCTGTACATGTCCCAGTAGCGGTTCTGCTCTCTTGCACAGCGTGCTGCTGCGGCTGCTTCAAGGGCGTGGGGGTGAAAGGGTAAAGGGAGATCTTTGTGGACAAAGCGAACCATTCCGGTATCGATGTACTGGCTTTTAAGGTTTGGAAACACTTTTTCGTGAAAGCGACGGCAGTAACTGCACTCGAAATCACTGAATTCCACGATTGTGAGTGGTGCGCTGGCGTTTCCTAAAGCTGGTTCCCCAGCCAGCAATATCGGTCTGGTGAGAGAGGGGTTTGGTCTGGCCTGCTGTGCAATGGCTCGAGCCAGGCGCTGTTCAAGGAACCACTGAACGGCGATCGTGCTGCCGATGCCAAGGGCAATGCCTGTTAGAACCCCAACCACGCTGCGATGCGGAATCTGCATAGCGGTTTCGCTGATGCGATGAATGCCGCCATGTTGATGGCATTAGACCGTAGATGCCGATTGAATGGCACCAGTGGATGGGAGTTGAGGTTTGAGCGCAGGGTCCTGGCTCGATCTTGATTTACTGCGTCAGCGCCGCGAGCGCTTTGGGTTGGAACGCACGAAGGTAATTCCTGTTCGAGAGCTTCTGTGGCGTGGTGGTCTTATTGGTGCTGTCCTGCCGCTTCTATTGCTGTTTGTGGTGCTTTTTCTTCTGATAAACGATCGCCAGTTGGCGCATCGGCAAAGACAATTGGAGCCGATTGCTGCAGAGCACGATCGTGTGGACCAGGCTTTGCTTGAAGCCACGAAATTGCTGGAGCAAGGGCGGTCTATTAATGCTGCCATCGCCAAGGCCATGGCAGATGTTCGTTCCAGTTCGGCCGTGCTGGCAGAAGTCCGTGGCCTGGTGCCCGCATCAATAGCTCTCGATAGCCTGGTGTTAAGAGGCGATGCCTTGGAGATCAGTGGGGCTGCAGAGCAGCCCAACGGTCTGCGGTTGGTGAATGCATTGCTTCTGCGCCTGTCAGCCTCAGCCTTTTTTGCGCCGCAAAGGGCTGAGTTGCTGAGAGCTGATGTAGCCAGACAAGCCGATAAGGCGACGCTTCGGTTCAGTTTGCGCGCAGGTTTTGCGGCTGATGCTGGATTAGCGACGCGCACTTCTCTCCTGATGCTCGGGGC
>WTGE01000320.1 GCA_011525445.1 Synechococcus sp. CO36386bin_37 | reverse complement strand
AAATAATCTGATCGCTTCCTTCGCCGCCATCAATGGTGACTCCCGAAGTTCCTCCAAAGTTGATGTCGAAAATGGCGTCATCACCAGCACCACCCCAGAGCTGCAGATTGTCCCCAAGGAAGTTCTCAATGAGGTCGTTGCCTTCGCCGCCGTAAAGGGCAGAACCGGTGTAATCGCCAAATCCCACCTCAATGATGTCAGCACCCTTATCACCGTAAATTGCGGAATTTACGAAGCTGCCTGTGACTCCAATGATGTCGTTACCTTGGCCGCCACGAACAGACGCATTGAAATTCCTATCGACAAAAGAGGTGACTTCGATGACGTCGTTACCCAGGTTTCCGTTGACTTCTCCACCGGTGACGCCATCAACGAACATGGTGTCATTGTCCTTGCCACCAAGGACGAATGAACCAGTCAGAATCGCATCTTCAACTTCAATGGTGTCCTCACCCATGTTTCCGTTGAAGGTGCTGTCTTGGACAAGTGCAGCACCAATCTCCAGAAGGTCGTCGCCATCGAAGGCGCGAACATTAAAGTTGTAAAGGGCGTTTGATGAAAGCGCTACGGTGCCGATAAGAATCGAATCGTCCTCATCACTGCCATCAACAGAGATGTCACGCTGCTGATCGATCAGAATCAGATCAGAAGCTCCCTCGGCTGTATAGGTTGCCGGAGAGACGTTTGTATCAGATGGGTTGCGAGTAAAAGCCAAGGTCCGGAGAGATTTGGTTATGCCAAGTCAATTTAGAATTGGCAGTAAGCAGTGTCAATCGCTGAACCCTTTTGCTGTGACAGCAAGGGAAGTGGGTATTTGCTTCTGTCCATAATCCCTGACAATCAAACCATAGCTGTTGAGAGCTAGTTAGGTGTTTAATGCTTGTTTTTCTTAAATTTCCCGAAGTGAATCTGCTTTATCTTGGAAATTACCTAGCAGCAGTTGCAAATATGTGACTTTTCGCAATTTGATGTTGGCTGTAAGGCTCATGCCAACCTGAAGAGGAAGTTGCTTACCACTTTTAATTTTCAGTTGTTGGCTGGAGAGGGAAATGGTTGTTGGGTATCGGTATTCATCCCGCTGCTTTTGCTGATCGGGTGGTAGCGCATCCGATCCCACCGATTTCACTGTCCCTTCCAGAACCCCGAAATCGCTCGCTGGAAAGGAGTCGATGCTGATGTCAGCTGGCATGCCGACACGCACGAAGCCGATATCACGGCTAGGCACCTCCACATTGGCTTGAAGTTTATCGAAGGGAACGATTTTCATCACTGTTTCTGTTCCTTGAGCGGCGTAACCACTTGAACGGGGCTTCAAGTCAAAAACAACTCCGTTGACAGGTGAGCGCAGAGCCTGATATTTGAGTGTAACTTCGGCCTCAGTCCGTTTGGCTTGGAGATCTGATAAGTCAGATTTCAATTGTTGAATCTCTTGTTGCAGAATCGCTGTTTGGCGTAAGCGATCCACCTTCACCTGAGACAAATTTCCACGCACTTCCTGTACCTTATTGCGTTGCATCAGGAATTGAAGTTCTGTGGAAGCTCCTTGATCGGCTAGTTCTTGAAAACGGCTTAAAATTTCAGTTTCAAGCTTTAGGTTTTCGCTGAGCATCTTTACTTCTTCATCATTCAGCTGTTGATAGCGTTTGAGTTCAAAGAGTTTGAGTTTCAGCTGCTCTTCCTTTGAAACAATGCTTTGAAGGTGAGATTTCAGTTGTTGGCTGCTTGTTTCCGTATCCAGGCGCATCACCACCTGACCGGCACTTACCCGATCACCATCCTTCACGAGGATTTCATCGGCAATTCCCCCAACTGGCATTTGTATTTCTTTGACAGCACCCAATGGATCAAGTTTGCCGGTTGCTACGACAATTTCCTCCGTTTTGGCCAAGCACAGCCAACCCACCCCAAAGGCAGTGGTGCCGATCAGGCCCCAGGTAATCGCGCGCATCCAGTGTCGCGGCTGTTTAAGAACCGATTCGTCGTGATCGGAACTCTGAACCACCTGTTCCAAGGCATTTTGTCCTTTCTTAAACCAACTCATTAATTTGCCTCCTGTTGGCGATAAAGGGCAAAATAGCGGCCTTTAAGGTCCATTAATTCTTGATGGCTGCCGCTTTCAACCAAAGCTCCGTCGTGCATCATCAAGATGCGATCAGCGCGGCGGATGGATGACAGGCGATGGGTGATGAATAACACCGTGCTGTTATCCATGGATTCCAGCAGGTTGTTGCAGACACGTCGCTCAGTGTCGTAATCCAGAGCGCTGGTGGCTTCATCCATCACCAGCAGTTTGGGTTTGCCCAGCAGGGTGCGGGCGATGGCAATACGTTGTCGCTGTCCACCGCTTAAATTACTGCCTCGTTCTCCCACATTGGTGCTGTACCCGCTCGAAAGCTGCATGATGAAATCGTGAGCACTGGCCATGCGGGCGGCCTCGACAATGTCGTCACTGCTGGCATCGGGTTGGGTGAGGGCAATATTTTCGGAAATTGTTCCCGAGAAGAGGAGAGGATCTTGAGGGACGATTCCAATCTGACGACGTAACGAATACAATTCAACTTTGTCAATATCGTATTGATCAATCAATAATCGGCCGCTGTCAGGTGAATATAATCTCGGTAATAATTTCACTAAAGTGCTCTTGCCGCTTCCGCTCTGCCCCACGATTCCAACAAAACTATTAGGTTCAATTGTGACGCTGATATTTTTCAGAACCGGTGGAGATGATGTTTTGAAGCTAAAACTTACATTATCGAAATTGACCTGGCCATTAATTGGAGGCAGGGGGATTTTTGCTTGATCAGCTTCATTTGATTCCAGCGGGGTATTGATAATGTCGGCAAGGCGCTCAAAACTCACCTTGAGTTCCTGGATGTTTTGCCAAATCGAGGACAGTCTTAGCAAGGGTTGAGTCACATAACCGCTGATAATCCGGAAGGCGATCAACATTCCCAGGGTGAGCTCGCCTTGCAACACCATGGCTGCACCAACCCAGAGAACCAGAAGCTGAGAAAGTTTTTGCAGGACTTGACTGGTTTGGGTAACGGCTGTCCCTGTGATTGTTTTTTCGTAGGTGCGTGCGATGTAGCGGCTGTAAAGCTCCTGCCACTTCCAACGACTCACCATCTCCACGTTTTGGGCTTTCACGGTTTGAACCCCGGTGAGAACTTCCACCAGATGGCTTTGGGTTTTGGCGTTTTCTTCTGCCGCTTGCCGGAACTGACGCCGGAACAAGGGGGCTCCAAGCAACGTCAGCCCCACCTGAACGGGGAGAACAGCAAGGGCAACAAGAGTGAGCACCCAGCTATAGAGCGCCATCACGGCGATGTAGATCACTGAGAACAGAGCATCGAGAATCGTCGTCAGCGCCTGGCCCGTCAGGAAATTGCGAATTTTCTCAAGTTCGGCAATTCGCGATCCAAGTTCGCCCACCGGCCGCTTGTCGAAATATCCCAGGGGGAGACGCAGCAAGTGGTCGATCACTTCAGCGCCAAGCCGTTGGTCGATACGGTTGGTGGTTTCAGCAAACAGAAACGTTTTCAGGCTGCCAAGAACTCCTTCCAGCAGGGTCACCACCACCAGAGCGACACCCAACACTTGAAGAGTGTCAAGGCTTCGCTGATTGATCACCTTGTCGATAATCACCTGAATCAACAAAGGGTTGGCAAGGCCAAACAACTGCACCACGAAGCTGGCGGCAAACACCTGGACCAGAACCCCGCGGTAGCGGCGCAGAGCCGGCAGAAACCAGGTGAACCCAAAGGTTTGATCAGGCGTGTTGTGGGAGCGATCCACCAGCAAAATTTCGATGCCCTCTGGGCACCGTTCGGCCAATTCCTCCGGCGACACTGTGATTTGGCCTTCCCGTGGTGAGGCCAGAAGCAGCCCATTGTTGCTACTACCGATCACCAGCACAAACCCCTCGTCCCACTGCATCAGAGCAGGGGTTTTGAGGCGCGTGCATTCACTCACGGGAACGCGAGCTGCTACCACGTGCAATCCCAGCCCTGCAGCTAACTGGCCACAGAGCTGCAGGTTTGGAGTCTGGTTGCGTCGCAACACATCGCGCAATACCTTTTCGATGGCATCCCTTCTGAAGGGCAGGTCCATCACGGCCGCCATCATCTGGAAGCAAGCCAGGGTTTCCTGCAACGGCCCTTGGCCGCGAATCAGCCTGAATTTGCCAGATCCAGGACTGCCTGTTTGATGCAATCCGCTCGCTTGAGGGCGTTCGGGAGCGTCCTCAAGGGTCAGATACTCCTCGGGGTTTTCGTCCACCACCACCTCGGGATGCACCACTGGGGCTTGTCCTTCACCGGAAATGGACTCAGCCAGATCACTTGGAATCCCGATCAACCGCGGTTCAAAGGGTGGTGCACCTTTCGGGAATGGATCGCCGGAAGTTTGGGGGATTCCGTAATCAGTGGGTCTGGCGTGATCGAAAGCAAAGGTTTTCAATCCGCCTGCAATGGCTTCTTGCAGGGCTTCCTCTGTATTGCCCACCAGTTTTCCCTGGTCAGCAAGGGGCTTCAACCAGCGCAAAAGGGATCCATCGCTTTGGGCGGCGCGTTGCTGGATCGCCTGGATTAATGCAGCCAGTTCAGCGGGCCACAATGTTTGCTGGCACCACTCCCGAAAACTCGTCTCGTTTCGGTATAGATCGGCAATGCAGTGATCGGGGATGGCGAGGCCGGTGGATTCCGTGGACGTGCTGATGTCTTCACAGGCTTCTCCGCGCAGCAGCGAAACCAGGCCGATCATGACGCCAGGCCCCATTTTGACGAGGCTGACCAGTTGTCCCTTCTCTCTTCCCAACAGGCGTGCTTGTCCGTTCAGCAAAATCACCACATTGGCGGGCATGGTGCCGCTATCGGAAATGGTTTGGCCGATCCGGTAGCGCAGCAGTTTTCCGTTTTGATGAATTGCGTTGAGACCTTCCTGGCTCAGGCCACGAAAAGCAGGATGTTTCTTGAGTGCTGTGTTTGGAGTCGTAGTCATAGATATGTGCAGCAGCAGAGGCGCGCAGACTCCTCATCCCATGGTCGCGTCATTATTGAGTACAAACTTGTCTGAGAACTAGATCTGGGGCAGCTTGCTCATCCGGCTGTCTGTTTCTTCTCGAACCCAGATGTCGAAGAGTTCTTTGGACATTTGCTGAGCCATTTCCGGGCTGAAGCTCGCAGGGGTGTAGCTCTCAAGCCGAGTGACAACCCACCAATCGGCGATGCGAAAGGGCTCCATCAACACCCCCGGAGTGCTGGTTCTCAGTCGCTCGGCCAGTTGGGGGTGGGCTTGGGTCAGCGGCACAGGGCCAATGATTCCGTTGGTGGACCGTTCGGGGCCTTGGGCGTGGGCGGCAGCGAGGTCTGCGAAGTTGGCTTCGCGGCTGGCGATGCGCAGGTACATTTCTCTCGCCAGGGCACCATCTTTCAGCCTGAGCAGGCTGTAAACCACTTGATCCAGCTGGTTTTTGCGTGTGAGGAAGTGAGCCTCCGCTTTGGCTTGAAAATCGGTTTCGCAAAGCTTCTGAATCTTGTACGGCCTCAGGATCTGTCGGTCGAGATCCTCAGAGCTCAGGCCGAGTCTGGCGCGGTAGGTCTTCACTTCTTCAGGGCCTGGGAGGCGGTTGCGTTGGTAAAACCCATCCCGCGCTTTGGTTTTCTCGTCTTCACTGAGTTCGACAGCTTCCACGGCGTCATCCACCACCTGCCGTTCCACCAGGGTGCGCAGGATGTTATGGCGTCTCAACAGCGCAAGGGCGTCCGTGTTGAGAGTGTCGATGGATGGTGTCATGGGCGCACTGTATCGATCAGCTTCTTTCTTTTCCGCAAGCTCACCCCTCGCTCTCAGTAGTCTGGGCTGCAGACGATTTGGCGATTTCCATGCTCAAGCTCCTGCTGGGTGACCCCAACGCCCGCAAGCTGAAGCGTTATCAGCCGATCGTGTCCGATATCAACCTTCTTGAAGAGGAGATTGCTCCGCTTAGCGACGAGGACCTTCGACGGAGAACAGCTGAGTTCCGTCAGCGATTGGAAGCAGCCGGGTCTCTGGATCAACAACGACCCCTGCTCGATGAGCTGTTGCCCGAAGCGTTTGCAGTGGTTCGTGAGGCTGGAAAGCGCGTGCTGGGCATGCGTCATTTTGATGTACAGATGATCGGCGGCATGGTGCTCCACGAGGGGCAGATCGCTGAGATGAAAACCGGCGAAGGGAAAACCCTTGTAGCCACTCTTCCTAGCTACCTCAATGCGCTCACCGGTCGAGGGGTGCATGTCGTCACCGTGAATGACTACCTGGCACGCCGCGACGCGGAATGGATGGGTCAGGTCCATCGCTTCCTTGGCCTGTCGGTGGGTTTGATCCAACAGGACATGACCCCGGCTGAACGACGCTTCAATTACGGCTGCGACATCACTTACGCCACCAATTCAGAGCTTGGATTTGATTATCTGCGCGACAACATGGCTGCCGACATCAACGAGGTTGTGCAGCGTGAGTTTCAGTTCTGCGTGATTGATGAAGTCGACTCCATCTTGATTGATGAAGCACGGACGCCTCTGATCATTTCCGGCCAGGTGGAGCGTCCCCAGGAGAAATATCAAAAGGCAGCAGAGGTGGCGCAGGCCCTCGAACGGGCGGCCGAAATGGGCAAGGACGGTATTGACCCTGAAGGTGATTACGAAGTGGATGAGAAGCAGCGCAGCTCAACGCTCACCGATGAAGGTTTCGCTAAGGCTGAGGCCCTCATCGGTGTGGCCGATCTCTACAACCCGGAAGATCCCTGGGCGCACTACATCACCAATGCACTCAAAGCCAAGGAGCTGTTTGTTCGCGATGTGAATTACATCGTCCGCGATGGTGAAGCGGTGATCGTGGATGAGTTCACGGGCCGGGTGATGCCCGGTCGTCGCTGGAGTGATGGCCAGCACCAGGCGATTGAGGCCAAGGAGGGCTTGGCGATTCAGCCCGAAACCCAGACCCTGGCTTCGATTACCTATCAAAACTTCTTCCTGCTGTATCCACGGCTAGCGGGTATGACCGGAACCGCCAAAACGGAGGAAACGGAATTTGAGAAGACTTACCGCTTGCAGACCACCATCGTGCCCACCAACCGGGTGCGCGCTCGCCAGGATTGGGTGGATCAGGTGTACAAAACTGAAACCGCGAAATGGCGTGCTGTTGCCAAGGAAACCGCTGAGGTTCACAAGCAGGGTCGTCCCGTCCTGGTAGGGACAACCAGCGTGGAGAAGAGTGAGTTGCTGAGTGCCTTGTTGGCCGAAGACAATATCCCTCACAACTTGCTGAATGCCAAACCCGAAAACGTGGAACGTGAGGCTGAAATTGTGGCCCAGGCCGGTCGGTCCGGCTCCGTCACCATTGCCACCAACATGGCGGGGCGAGGGACCGATATCATCCTCGGCGGTAACAGCGATTACATGGCACGCCTCAAGTTGCGAGAGGTGTTGCTCCCCAGACTGGTGCGTCCAGAGGATGACCATCGCCCGCCCGTTCCCCTGAAACGCAGCCCGGTGGGCGGAGCAGGTTTCTCATCAACTTCTGTTCCAGCCAGTGCTCCCCAGGGTCATGCACCCAGTGAAGCCAGGGCTATCGGCAACCTCTATCCCTGTCAGCTCAGTGACGACACCGAGCAAAATCTTGTGGATCTTGCCAAGCAATTGGTGAAGGCTTGGGGTGATCGGGCACTCACGGTGATCGAGTTGGAGGATCGCATCGCTACCGCAGCTGAAAAAGCTCCCACCGATGATCCTGAGATCGCCCAGATGCGCGCTTCGATCACAAGGGTGAAAGCTGAATACGACTCCGTTGTGAAACAGGAAGAGCTGACCGTTCGTGAGGCTGGAGGTCTGCATGTCATTGGCACCGAGCGTCATGAGTCGCGCCGGGTGGATAACCAGCTCCGTGGTCGTGCGGGCCGTCAGGGTGATCCTGGAAGCACCCGATTTTTCCTGTCTTTAGGCGACAATCTCCTACGCATTTTTGGTGGTGATCGCGTTGCAGGCTTGATGAATGCCTTCCGGGTGGAAGAAGACATGCCGATTGAATCGGGCATGCTCACCCGCTCCTTGGAGGGGGCACAGAAAAAGGTCGAGACCTACTACTACGACATCCGTAAACAGGTGTTCGAGTACGACGAGGTGATGAACAATCAACGCAAAGCTGTTTATACAGAGCGGCGGCGAGTGCTCGACGGCCGTGAATTGAAAAAACAGGTGATTGGTTACGGCGAGCGCACCATGAATGAAATTGTGGAGGCTTATGTGAATCCCGATCTCCCACCTGAGGAATGGGATGTGTCCCAGCTTGTGAGCAAAGTGAAGGAGTTTGTCTATCTCCTCGAGGATCTTCAGCCTGATCAGCTGCAGGGCTTGTCCATGGATGATCTCAAAGCCTTCCTGCAAGAGCAGTTGCGTAATGCTTACGACCTCAAGGAAGGTCAGATTGAGGACATGCGTCCTGGACTGATGCGCGAGGCAGAGCGTTTCTTCATCCTTCAACAGATTGATACCCTTTGGCGTGAACATCTCCAAGCGATGGATGCCCTGCGTGAATCCGTTGGTTTGCGTGGTTATGGCCAGAAAGATCCGTTGATCGAATACAAGAACGAGGGTTATGACATGTTCCTGGAGATGATGACAAACATGCGTCGCAATGTGATCTATTCGATGTTTATGTTCAAGCCTGCTCCACCAGCAGCAGCGCAGACCACCACGGCCTGACTGAGATGGATGCAGCCAGGTGTTTGAAGCCTTTGTCCTAAAGGATTATTCCCCCAGGAACTCAAGGATTTCCCTGTCCTTGAGATTTTGTGATTGGCCAGCACTCCTTTCATTTACGGGGCGTCCTGCAGCCACTGCCCGCAGACAGGACTGCAGTTCGCCCACCTGATTTTCGAGCTGATCAATCCGCTCCATCAGGTTGCGGATCACATTGGCTTCCGCATCGGGTAGTGCAGAGTGGGCGAGGGGATTGATGCGCACACCGCTCTGGTGGATCACCCGCCCGGGGATGCCCACTACCGTGCAGTTTTGTTCCACATCGCGGACAACCACGGATCCTGCACCGATCCTGGTGTTAGCTCCCACCTCTATCGCACCCAGCACCTTGGCCCCCGCGCCAACAACGACGTTATTGGCGAGCGTGGGATGGCGTTTGCCATGGTCCTTACCCGTACCGCCAAGGGTCACTCCCTGATACAACAGGCATCGGTCGCCGATCTCGCTGGTTTCACCGATCACGACACCCATGCCGTGATCAATGAAAACTCCACGGCCGATCGAGGCTCCTGGGTGGATTTCAACCCCTGTGAGCCCACGCCCCAATTGACTGAGCAGGCGTGCTGGAAGTTTCAGCGGTAAGCGGGAACGCCAGAGCCGATGGCTCAGCCTGTGCAGGCTGATGGCTTGAAAACCTGGGTAACACAGCAGGATTTCAATCGGCCCCCGTGCCGCAGGATCCCGCTCGCGAATGATCGCAAAGTCGGCCCGAATTTGATCAAGCATGGCCTTGCTGCCTTGAGCCTATGGCGAGTGCAACCATCATCTCGTGCGAACAACCTCAATTGCCTTGCATCAATGACTGACCAAGCCGATTTCCTTGCGGAGCAGCTCGATCGTGTCTCCGCTGAGGTAGCTCTCGGCGCAGTGAACTTGAGGCAAGCGCATGAGCTGGGAGCGGTTCTGACGCAGGCTTTGCTCCACCAGCGGCATGCTCGGCCGGTCACAGAGCACATGGCTCGAGGCGCGTAGCAGGGCCAGGAGTCGGCTTCCAATGTCAGGGGTGGCGGTCATCAGAAGCAGGTCGTTGCCGCGCATGCTGTGCAGGATTACTTCCGCTGCTCGCAGGATGCCCGGGCTGATGCTCACCAGGCCGACGCAACTGCCTTGGCGCAGTTCTTTGAGCATGGCGAGCTCTTGACGGAAGTCGTTGAGGTCCACGGCAACAGCTCGCACGCTGTGCTTTTTGGCCAGTTCTTCCACGGGTTGGAGGAAGTAGCGACTGGTCACCACTGTTCCATTGCTCGCGTTCTCGAGCACGCTCTCCAGCTCTTCCATCGGTACCACTTCCACGGGCACATTGATGTTGGGTTCGAGTTCTTCGGCGATCAGCATCGAAGCGCCAATGTCTTCGCGCGGGGTGCTCACCAGCACCCGGGCACCGCAGCGCAGGCGCCAGTCGATCTCACGCGTGAGTAACTCCCGGGTTTGCTGAAGGGTGCAACCTGCATTGAGCAGACCATCCACACATTTGCGTACCTCCCGATCCAGATCGGTCACACCGCGATTGCGGATGTGCGGTGGCGTTCGGATTTCCCTTGGTTTCTGTTGGTCGCGCACATAGATGCCGGATCCGGCCATGGCTTCGACCACTCCGTCGGTTTCGAGCTGGCGGTACACCTTGCTGATGGTGTTGCGATGCAGACCGGTCTGCATCGCCAGCTGTCTGGTGCTCGGTAGACGATGCCCAGGCGGGTAGTGCCGAGCGGCGATGGCGAAACAGATCTGGTTGTACAGCTGCGTCGATGCCGGAATGTCGCTTTCCTGTTGGATGTGGAATCGCACGCCGGTAGACCGGATCGGAATGCGGCCACCTTAAGGACTGGACGGCCTCGTGACAATTGCTGAGCTGATCCTGACGCCAATCTCAAGTTTTATCTTCATGAGCTGATGCCACTCTCCACGACCCTTCCTCCTGCGCTTCCTGAGCCTTCACCCGGTTCCTGGATCACGGTGTCCAACGGCCCGGTTCCGTTGCGCTGCTGGTGGTCTCCCAGCCCCAGCCTGAAGCCTGATCACCGAGCTGTGATCGTGCTTCCTGAGATCTTTGGTCTCAATGCTTGGGTGCGGGGTGTGACTGACCGGTTGTCTGCAGCCGGTGTTCCGGCCCTGGCCATGCCCTTGTTCGCCCGGACAGCTCCAGCCCTTGACCTCGGCTATGACCCCGAGTCCGTCGTAGAAGGTCGGCGCCATAAGCAGGCCACAACCACGGAGGGAATCCTGGCCGATGTTCAAGCTGCGATCACCTGGCTGCACAAAACTCTCGACCACCCGCAACCGTCGTTGCAGATCACCGTGGTGGGATTTTGTTTTGGTGGGCACGCGGCTTTGCTTGCAGCCACCTTGGCCGAAGTGAAGATCAGCTTGGACTTTTACGGAGCAGGTGTTAACCAAGGGCGCCCCGGTGGAGGCTCCCCAAGCCTGGATCTTTTGCCCTCGGTGCAGGGCGAATTGCATTGCCTATGCGGAGGGTTGGATCCCCTCATTCCTCCGCATGATCAAAAGGCGATTGAAGCGGCCCTACGAGATGTGGACCCCACAGGTGAACGTCTCCGCTTCAGTGTGCTCGCAGAAGCTGATCACGGGTTCATGTGTGACGCCCGCAATCAGTTTCATGAATCCTCAGCCAGAGCGGGCTGGCGCGTGCTGCTGGATGCTGTTCAGGCTTGAGGGGTGGAGCGACGGGCCGGCGAAGGAATGGTTCGCACAGCCTTATTGATGACTTGGTCGTCCTTGTCTTTCTTCACCAGAGGTGATTTGCGTGGTGTGAGAAACATGATCATGTTGCGACCCTCCCGTTTCGGTGGCTGTTGCACTTCAGCGGGCTCTTCCAAATCCTTCGCCATCCTGCGCAGGAGAACTTCGGCCAGAGCGGTGTGCTGAATCTCGCGTCCGCGGAAGATCACCGTGCACTTCACCTTGTCGCCTGCTTTGAGGAAGCGCTGGGCTTGCCCAATGCGAACGTCGTAATCGTGCTGGTCGATTTTGTACCGCATCTTGACCTCTTTGACTTCGGTCTGATGCGACTTTTTCTTCGCTT
>WTGE01000464.1 GCA_011525445.1 Synechococcus sp. CO36386bin_37 | reverse complement strand
GCCTGAATCGGAGATGCTGTGCTGAGAGAGCGGAACGGTGGAGAAGCCGGCGGTTCTTGAACTGACGGACTCGAAGAGGGCGCTCATGAATCGCTCCCCCCAACCCATTCCCGTCAAAACGTGACCCTGAGAAAGCGATTCCGTCAGCATTAAGCCAAAGGTCCCGATCAGAATCAGGAGTCCAGACGTTCGCAAAACCAGTCGGGTGTGAAGACTGAGATGCCGCCGTTTCAGTCTCTGACGATTGATCCAAAGGTCATTGGTGACGCGCCAACCCAGGCCTCCAAGCACGACAAGCACCATGATCACTGCATTGACCGTGGTATTGGTGCGGTAGCTCTCGAGGCTGTCGCTCCACAACCCGAAGCCAGCGTTGTTGTAGGCAGAAATGCTGTGAAACAGGGAGGCCCACAGACGCTCCCCTCCTGGGGCAATGTCTGTGAAGCCAAACACGTACAGCAGGAAAGCACCAACCAGAATCAGCACAACAGCTGTCAGTGCAATTCCGCGGAAGGTGGTACCCACTCCCCCAACACCGAATTCGTCCAGGGTTTGCCCCCTGTCAAGACGACGTCTCAAGGCGGTTCCACGGACAACAAACCCCTGAAGGAAGGTTGTGACCGCCATCAAGCCGAGGCCGCCGACCATGATCATCAGGGAAAGCAGGATTTGTCCCAACACTGTTAATTCCTGGCCAACGTCGATCACGGACAGTCCGGTCACGGTGACAGCCGATGTGGCCGTAAACAGGGCTTCCCAAAGTCCCACCTCAGGACCTGAACACATCGGAGTGGCGAGCAGCAATGTTCCCGTCGAGATGACGAGCAGGCCGGTTACAACCGTGAATTGGGGGACGGTGAGACGGCGATACCATGCCTGGGTGCGGTGAATAGCGGAAGGAATAGGCATCGGGATTACCTGCTTCCCAATAACAAAGTTCTCAACACATCAGAACCTTGCCGAGCCAGGGTGCTGAGAGTTTCGTGCTGCTGAAGATTTCTGATCGGCTCAGCCATGATGAGCTCAGCCATAGTCGGGAGTGAATTCCTGGTTCGACAAGGTCGCAGGTGAGCTTGTGGGGTCCCAGAACTGCTTTTCAATCCAGTCTCGCAGACCTTTCAACCCTGTCCCTTCCGTTGCGGACAAATACATCACATCCGGTTCGATTGCGCCAATGGCATCGAATGCTGAAGCGGAACAACGGTCGATTTGATTGGCAACAACCTTGCGCAGCTGATCACAGTTCAGTCCGTCCAGAAGTTGATGGACGGCTTCCAGTTGGGATTGCCAGGCTGGATCTGCGAGATCAACGACCAGAAGCAGCAGGTTGGCATCACGCGTTTCTTCCAAGGTGGCCCGAAACGCTCCCAGAAGAGGTTTGGGGAGTTCTCGGATGAATCCCACAGTGTCTGTCAGCAATACTTCTCTCGGTGCTGCAGCTGTTTGAGGAAGGCTGAGTCGTCTCGTGGTTGGATCAAGGGTGGCAAAGAGTTTGTTTTCAGCCAGGACTTCATGTCCTGGGTTCCTGGAGCACAAAGCATTCAAAAGTGATGACTTTCCCGCATTCGTGTAACCCACAAGGGCAACGCGGGGCAGCCCTTCCCTGCGATTGCGCAATCGTGAGCGATGAGCGCCTAGCTGATGGAGTGATCGTTCGAGATGTTCAAGGCGACGACTGATGGCGCGGCGATCTTTCTCCAATTGGGTCTCTCCTGGTCCACGCGTTCCAATTCCTCCACCCTGTCGCGACAGGCTCAGTCCGCGGCCTTTAAGTCTTGGCAAACGATAACGAAGTTGCGCCAGTTCCACTTGCAAGCGTCCAGCTGAGCTTGCTGCCCGTTGGGCAAAAATATCCAGGATCAACTCACTGCGATCCATCACTGGGCAGTCGAGGATTTGCTCAAGGTTGCGGGCCTGAACAGGAGAGAGTTCACGATCCGTGATCACGAGCGTGGCTTGATGCCGTCTTGCCTCGAGTGCTGCTTCCTGTAATTTTCCAGTGCCCCAGAGCGTTTGAGGATTTGGCAGACCTTGTCGTTGCCCACAGATCGCAACAGGGAGTCCACCTGCGCTGCGGACAAGACCCTCTAATTCAGCTATGTCTCTCTCGCTTCGCTGAAGGTCTGCACCTTTGAGGATGAGAAGCAGAACCCTCTCTCGATCCTCGGAGGATTCCAT
>WTGE01000034.1 GCA_011525445.1 Synechococcus sp. CO36386bin_37 | reverse complement strand
AAATATCAATGCGGTTGGTGGTATCTGAAAACAGATAGGTACGCAACGACGACAGAACCGCCTGCGCCAAGCCCATGCCCACCAACAACGTGCCCAGCACATTGAGGGTGCTGACATTGCCCTGGCTAATCACCGCATCGATGATTTGCTGAATCAGCAAGGGATTCAGCAAACCAAAGAGCTGCACAAAGAAGCTGGCCAGCAGCACTTGAATCAGCACCGACTTGTACTGCTTCAAAGCCGGCACAAACCAGCTGATGCCAAAGCGTTTCGTGGGTGTTTGCTGGCTACGTTCAATGCAAAGGACCGTTAGCAACCCCTCATCATCTCTCTCTTCAAGAGAAGCAATAGCGCGCAGAGACTGTTCGCCAGTGGGATCACCCACCAACACTTGACCTCCTTGATCACTATCCCAAAGGATCAGTGGTCCGTAAGGACCCATTGTTATTGCCGGAAATTGCAGACGAGCTAATTGCTGATCATCAACATTTAGCTGGGACGCACGCAGCCCCATCACATCTGCAATGGCTGCTATTTGCAGCAAGCTGATAGCAGCTCCATCCTCATTACGGTGGAGTTGATCTTCCAGGATTCGCTGCAAAACATCCTTACGGAATGGCAGATCAAATTGGCGAGCCAGCATCCGCAATACCGCCATTGGTACGCCCACCTCACCCTCGCCTTTGAGGTGGGGAAAAGTGCCGTCATCAGCAAGCCGGCCGTACCAGTCTTCTAAGGCGTCTTGCTGACGTTCCACCACAACGATGGCTGAGGAGCTCTCTTGCCAATCCGGCTCCAACAGTTCGGCATCAGCTTGGACAGGCTCAACATCTCCACTCTCTGGAGACAGCACCATCACCGCTGGTGTCTCCATCGGAGGCGTGGCAGCCGAC
The DNA here is from genome assembly GCA_011525445.1 of Synechococcus sp. CO36386bin_37. Next base: position 1,293 of record WTGE01000034.1, on the reverse strand, counting down.
TTGGCCAATAGGCGCGCTGGTACTTGTCCGCGGATCGTGAGCTTCACTGGGCCCAGCAGTTCTTCACCCGGTCCAGCGCCAGCGATGTTGCTGCTACTAACCAGCCACGGACCCCAATCGGATCCAAACTGATGCTCACCTGGGGGCAGCAACAGCACATGCTGCTGATCGGGAGCTTCGGCTAACTGGTTACTTGCCCAGTCACGGAGACTGCGGCGATCAGGGGTTCGCGGAGCCGGGCTATCGGCGGCGACGGCATACAACTCTTCGAGCGATGGCTGTGCCAGAGCCAATTGAAGGCTTGGGTGTTCTCGCACCACCTCCAAAAAAGCTTGTTGAGGAATCAGCCACAACTGACTGGGCTGGGAGGCAGCCAATGCTTGGCCTGAGACACCCCGCAGCAATCCCACATCACCAGCGCTATCGCCGGCCCCTAAGCGACGCAACGTGAAGGGCACATCTTGCTCATCAACAGCCAACAAGCGCATTTGTCCCTGCGCCACCAAAGCAACACCTGGTGGGAGGCCGTCGTAGTCGTAAAGCTTCTGGCCAGGTCTAAGCCGCAAAGCCTGGAGCGATTCAGCCAGCTTGGCCTGGGCAGCTTGAGGAAGGCGCGAGTAAGGAGCCCACGCGGCGATGAGCTTGAGGGCCAGCGTGAGCTGCATTCAGTGGGCGCCGAGACCGGACTACTTGAGAAGCGAGTTTATCTTTCCTTTCTTTTTGATCCTGGGTGGTTATGCAACTTACCCATCGGCAGAACGAATCTGCTGCTGCAACCACTCCGCACCCAGTTCCAATACCAATTCTTGTTTAAGGCCTTGGTTGAACACCGCCGGCAGCAACTGATCCAAGCGCACGATGCACCAACCCCCCTCTGCTTCTTTAGGAGACCAAAGCTTGCCTGGCTGACTGACCCGCAGCATTTCGCGTAACCCTTCAGGGACATCTCCAAGAGGAACTGGCCCGTGCTGGCCTGAGGGAACGGCTGGCTTGCCTGTATTGAGGTCTGAGGCGATTTCCTCGAGGTCGCGCTCACCTTCACTGAGCTGCAAAAACAGCTCATGAGCCAAGCCCTCTTCAGCAATCCACAGCAGTGAATAGCTAACGCGATCGAGTTGGCTCTTCCGTTTCAGAAACAATGTGGAGGCTTGCCCTTTAAACCGCTGCTCGCACAACAGCTGCCACCGCAGTTGGCGTTCAGCTCGGCAAATCAGATCAGCTTCAGTAAGCCCCTCGAGCTGCAGCCACTGCTGCACAGCCTGCTGCGTTTTCAGCTGCCGCAAAGCCAGAAAC
>WTGE01000387.1 GCA_011525445.1 Synechococcus sp. CO36386bin_37 | reverse complement strand
TCACAAACCAGCTGCCAGTCATCACCAATCAGCTTCAGATTTTAAATGTTTCTGAAATTGGCACTACACCTGCCGATCAGAGACAAGAAGTAACGACTTACTCAATTGATGGAGAGTCTGTATTCATCAAAGTGGGTGATACCCGTCGAGGATGGGTTGACAGCTACCAGTTGCTACTTCAATTGAGTTCAGATGATCGTTTTAAGGGATCAACAATTTCTGTTGAAGTCGATTTGTCCAATGTTCGTCCCGTTGGGGAAACACTCAAAGGCTTCGGAGGGATGGCCAATCCGGTCAAACTCAAGGACCTCTACGGTCGTGTTGCCAATTTATTAAATAAAGCCTTAGGTCGACAGTTAACGTCGATTGAATGTTGCCTCTTGATTGACGAAGCAGCTGTCACGATTGTTGCCGGAAATATCAGACGAAGCGCTGGTATGCGCCAATTCGCCTCGGTCGATAGCGAAGCAGCAGGAGCGAAGGAAAATCTATGGGAACAGGATTCCGAAGGAAACTGGAGGATTGACCCCGAGCGCGATGCATTGCGCATGGCGAATCACACACGTGTCTATCACTCCCGGCCAGGAAGAGAAGTTCTGTTGGAAGCTGTGACTCGTCAATTCCACAGTGGTGAAGGCGCCATTCAATTCGCGCCTGAGGCCATTGCCCGCTCGAATGCCGATTTACTGACTACACCTGAACTCAAAAACGAATTTATCGAGATCTACTGCGATCAAGGTCGTGAAGAAGCAGGCCGATGGCTGCAAAAAAACCACAGCTCCATCACACCTGAAGAACTTGAACATCGCCTCAATCGCTATGGACTGAATCCTTGTGGAGAGATACTGGGTTCAGATTTTCATTGCAATCTGGCCGAAGTCCACCTCAACCAAATTGATCCAACGGATGATGAGGCCCAGCAGGATGCATTCCGTGCAGCTTCATTATCAGTGGCATGCTTACTCAATCATCAATTTGAAGTTGAACGCTATCGGCAGAGTCGTGCTTGGGATCCCATCGTGGGAGTCAGCTTTACTGGTTTGTTTGACTTCTTCGTCCATGCCTTCGGCACTTCTTGGCTGCAGTGGTGGGAAAATGGCCGACCAGAAACCAAAGATGGCTTGGAATACAAACGACGGGAGGCTCAATACTTAAAGCGCTGGAAAACAATCGTCAACGAAACAGTTTGGGACTATTGCGACCGCCATGGTCTGAGAAGACCCAACCGATGCACGACTGTTCAGCCCGCCGGAACAAAAAGCCTACTAACAGGAGCTGCCCCAGGATGGCATCCTCCTAAATCGCAACGGTTTATCAGACGCATCACTTTCCGTAAGAACGATCCCGTGGCCATGGCATGCATGGATTATGGCTATTCAGTTGTCCCATCACAATCCGACAAGGACAATCAAGGTCGATTGCTGAATGATCCATTTGATTCACGATGTACAGAGTGGTTGGTTGAAATCCCCACAGAAGTGAGCTGGGCCAATCTTCCAGGAGCTGATTCTGTCGATATCAATGCCTTTTCCGCATTGGCACAATTTGATTTCTACATGCAAGTTCAAACTCATTACACAGCTCATAACACGTCAGCAACAATTGAATTCCGCGAACACGAAATTGAACCTCTTACGGATGCTCTTCATCAAGCCATTGAACAGGGAAGAGGTTATATTTCAGCAGCATTACTTGCACGTTTTGACGCCAATGCAACATTCCCAAGGTTGCCATTTGAGCCGATCAATGCTGAAACTTATCAACAGCTACAACACGATGTTTTGAAACGTCGAATTAACGACGACTTTTTTGATGCACTACAGCGTTATGACATAGGTGAACTGACGGAAGCCGGACCTGCTGGATGTGACTCAGACAAATGTCTTCTCCCATTATCCAGTCCCAGCAACTGAACACGTTAACAATCCGAGGACATCTTACAAAACAATACGCTATCGATTATCCGCTCGTTAGTTTTTAGCAAAATGAACTATTCATCCATAATTCTGATTTCTTTTTGCGAGAAGACCGAAATCTCGAATTAAAAAATCTTACTTCCGTATCCAACAAAAATGCAGACCTTCGCTTGAGTGCCGTGATGTTCCTGCCTCCTGAGATGATAAAATCATCAAGCTGCCTGGAGAGGTGGTCGAGTGGTTTATGGCTCTGGTCTTGAAAACCAGCGTGTCT
>WTGE01000354.1 GCA_011525445.1 Synechococcus sp. CO36386bin_37 | reverse complement strand
GCAATTACGAGGCGGCGTCGTGGGAAAACTCGGCCCAATTCTTGAACTATTTGGCCGCTGAAATTGCGGTTCAGTTCAGCCATCAATGGTCGGCGGTGGGCCGCATTCACCACCGCTCTGGTGCCTATGGCACCTACAGCGGTGCTGAGGAAGGCAGTAATGGCTACCTCGTCGGCCTTCGCTACAACTTCGGCGCCACGGCCCAACCGCCGCTGCAAGGCGAAATGGATCCTCCGCCGCTGGGCTGCCCAGGCGCCGAAGGAGTGAATCGTGATCGATTCTTGCCGCTCGAGCAACAGCTTGAGTCGGTGGTTTTTGATGGCCCATCGGCTCAGCAAGCGCCTGATGAGAAGCCATCTGTGGTTGAAGAGCCAACACTCACTCCAGCTCAGCAGTTGCTGCAACGCCGCGATGCCATTGCAGCTTTGGATCAACGCGTGGTGGATGTTCAGCCCCGTTTTGGTTTGACCTTTGAACGTCGAGCGAGCTCCGGGGAATTGGCAGGACTTGGCAATGCTGAAGCGCAGTTCGGCCAGGCCAGGCCTGATCAGCTCAATACCTTGGCAGCAACGAAGAATGATGGGTTGATTCGCGGAGAAATCACCCACTGGCGCTTTCAAGCGCCTCAGCTGTTATTGAAGCCTGAGGGCTGGAGTGCACCACGGATCAGCTTCACCAATGATCCGTTCACTCCAGCTCAATCTTGGGTGGACATGCGCAATGTGCGCTCTCAGCAGGAGAAAGACGGCACCACGGTGATTCGATCCAAGAGCAATCGCCTGCTGCTGGAGAACAAATTGCCCCTGCCGCTGCCGAAGACATTTCGTTTCAGCCCTGAGGAAGAGCAAGAAGTGTCAAATCGCTGGTCACTCCTGGCGGATACCCAGGATCGTGATGGCATCTTTTTGCAGTACCAGCTCCCTGAACAAATGCTGTTTGGCAGTACAAGACTGTCTCTCCGCCCTCAGTTCATGCTCGAGCGGGCCTTCGATGGCACCACGACTACCTACCCCGCACCAACAGCATCGGCTGGTTCCGGTGATGTGATTCAAAACAACACCACAGGTGATCTTTTTGGCATCAAGGCGCTGTGGAGTGGTCCGGTTGGCGACGCCAATTTCAACCTTGAAGCTGACATCAGTAGCTTTGCCCCCTCCAACCTCTCTAATGCCACTCGCGCGTCAGCTCAGTGGAATCAGCCCCTGCAGTGGGCTGCGTTGGGCAATCCTTTGGCCCGGGCATTTGGCGCTTATCGCTACCGCGTTTGGAATGGCTCGCTGGGCCTGCAAGACGTTTACTCCGCCTACGGCGTTTCGTTGCAAAACCAGAGTGACTCCCCGCGGCAAGTGGGCCCCTTCCAGGTGTCGTCCTATTGGCGTGCCGGTGTGGGGAACTATCAGAGCAACGGTTTTATCAAAGGCAACACTGAGAGCAACAATTTCGCTGATCTCTGGCGGGCTAATGCTTATGGCACGCTGCAGATGAACTGGCCGCTTTGGACTGGAAAGTCGTTGCCACTGACGCCTGAGGGGGCCTATCGCTACTCGCCGGTGCCGATCATTCCGGGCCTGCAACTCACGCTTGTGCCGTTTGTGAATGCAGCGGCCTATGGCGGAGGCCAGGGCCAGAGTCTGCTGGGTTTATCAGGCGGTCCGGTGCTGACGCTTGGGCATTTCAATCGCCCCCTGTTTGATTACACCAAGCTCTCGCTGTTTGGTAGTGCGACGGCGAAAGCAGGTGATAGCCCCTTCGCCTTTGACCGCTACGTCGACACGGCAACGCTGGGGGTTGGCTTGACTCAGCAGTTGATCGGCCCCCTCGTGCTGGATGGCGCAATCAGTTACAACGTCGCTGGTGATTCCGATTTTTACGGAGATGTCACCAACAACTATTTCGAAATTCGCTGGCAGCGCCGCGCCTATCAATTCGGTGTTTTCTATAGCCCTTACACCGGCATTGGCGGTCTGCGCTTGAAGTTGAACGACTTCCGTTTCCAAGGCCCTGGCTTGCCGTTTGTGCCCTATGAAGCCAGCACTGGGGTCGTGCAGGGGCCGGGTGCTGAGGATCAACCTTGGTAGGTCGATTATTGGTTGTCGTCTCCGCCAACGATCAGGTTGCTGCGGTAGAGCTCAGCGCCGCTGAACTCGAGTCCTTCCACTTGGGCGCCTTCAGTGATCGCTTGGATGGCGA
>WTGE01000398.1 GCA_011525445.1 Synechococcus sp. CO36386bin_37 | reverse complement strand
TGTTCAAGATATGAATTTAAATCCGACTATTCCTCTTGAGGATGAGTCGGTTGACGCCTGTCTAGCTGTGGCTGCTTGGCAGTACTGGACACAACCAGAAGATGTCGCTGCTGAAATGCTGCGTGTCACGAGACCCAATGGTACAGCGATCATTGCTTTTTCCAACAGAATGTTTTTTACAAAAGCACCACAAGTCTGGACAGACAGTAATGATCAACAGCATCTTGATTACGTAGGCACTGTGCTTCAAACCAACGGCTGGTCAGGAATTCGCGTTTTTGCCGAAGAAACGAAAGCAAAGGGATTGATTGGATTGATAGGAGCCAAAGGTGATCCCTTTTTTGCAGTCGTTGGACGTAAAAGCATCACATAATTGTCATAGAAACAGTTGCAAATTGTCCATTTCTATTCTTCTTATCTTCCCAACTTCATAAATCCTAAGTTTTTGTGATTTATGATTGAGTTGACTTATTATACTCGTTTCGCGTTTTTAGAAAATTTAGCTAAAGCTCCGCATAAAAAATTAGTTGCTACAGATCTTGCAATTCAGAATATCTTGAATACACATTGATCATTCAACGACCCAAAAGAGCGCAACGTTCTCAAAGATTCAGCGCACTCAATAATTCACGTTGAGCTCTCCGACCCGTAATCGCGTGCGACGCCATCGCACCACTTGCGGCAACGGGCGGGATACCGATACCTGGAAAACAACTGGCACCACATAGTAAAAACCCCTCAATAGGCGTCATCACCCCAGGGAACAGACCCTTCGCTGCTGACAAAGCCGGGCCATAGCTACCCTTATGTGTGGAGAGGTAATGACGATGCGTGAGGGGAGTCCCCTCCATCACGACATGACAACGATTGCGAAGATCGGGAATGCGTTGCTCGAGCACATCCCAGAACACCTGGCAACGCTGGGATCGCTGCTCCTGATAATCACCCGTTCCTCTTTTGAGGTTGGCCCAGTATGACCAGGGCTCATTGGCAGGTGTGTAGGCATGCAACACGTGATGTCCCGCAGGCGCCATCGATCTATCGAGTACGGAAGGGATGGAAACCACCACAGCGTTACGTTCTGCATTGATTCCTCGGTCCCAGTCTCCAACCCAAACCGTGTGAATTGGCAAATCCCTTAGCCCGCTCGATTCAAACCCGAGATGCAGATGCAAGAACGAATCACAAGCTGGTGTGAGACGCCTATCTTGAATCCAGCTCGTCGCCGCTGTTTGCGGTAACAGATCGGCCGCACTCCATGCATCCGCATTGCTGACAACTACATCAGCATGAAGTTGTTCTCCATTGCTGAGCTCCACTCCAACAGCACGATCCCCGTCCAGCAACACCTCACGCACTCTGGTGCCAAGCCTTAGGCCACCGCCGTGTGCCTGGAGTCCACTCACCAAGGCATTCACAACTGCGGCACTGCCTCCACGCGGGTAATCAAGACATGATTCGGGTTCAAACCATTCACCAAACAAAGTGGCCATTGCCGCGGCATTCGTATCCGCCATGGGCATGCCACTGATCAAAAAGCAAAGTAAATCCACCCAGTTCCGCAAAAACGGATCCTGCAGATGACGGTCCACCAAGGACCCGAACGCGTCGCTGAGATGTCGAACAGCTGGCAGATGCTGAATTAATCGTCCACTTCGCCTCAATAGGGGACCAATCCCATCAACGGTTGCTGGTAACGCCAGTAATGGGACAGCATCTGCGGCGGCGGCAATCGGTCTCAACACCCTTGTAAAACGATTCCACTCAGCGACAACCTCAGGACCACGCATCACCTCCACCGCACGTTCAAACCCATCACCACCAACCCCAATCCGAAGGGACCCCTCGGGGAAGACAACATCCCAATCGGTATAAGTAAAAACATCCAACGGCTGATCCAGTGCACGCAGGATTTGAGCCAGTGGGTTTCGACTTGGCCAACGGGACAAGCCACTCCAAAGCGACGGCCCTGACTCAAAGTGGTAGCCATTGCGTTCAAACCCATGGGCGGCACCTCCCGGTTGACTGTGGGCTTCCAAAACCAGAACCTCCTTGCCGGCCCTCGCCGTGAGAGCCGCACAACACAAGCCCCCGATCCCGCTGCCGATAACGATCACCTCAGCACTTTTCGGCATCATGGATTCGGCGGAGGTTCAAGAGCGGGCCGCAGCCAGTCACAGTCTCGAACGTGATGGGTC
>WTGE01000353.1 GCA_011525445.1 Synechococcus sp. CO36386bin_37 | reverse complement strand
GCTCTGTGAGGCTGCAAAGGTGTTTCACCATCTCTTCGGCAGCGGGTTGTGGGTAGTGGATGAACACATCCAGGCAGCAAACGGTGTGAAATGAGCCGCTGATGCTTTCAAGATCACTGGCGGAGAAGTGAAGTCTGCTCATGTTCAATCCGGCCCCTGCAGCGCGACGTTCCGCTTCTTTTGCCATCGCTTCAGAAATGTCGCTGGCGTTGATTGAACCGGCTCCCATCTCTGCGAGCGGCAAACTCAGGCTTCCCACTCCGCACCCTGCGTCGCAGAAGCTCACGTCGTTCAGCTCACCGCTCTTCTGGATCCAGGCCAGGACTTCATCCACGGTTTTCTGGTGGCCGATGCGAATGTTGCGCTGCGCGTTGCGATCGTTGCCGGACGGCCGCATCAAATCCGTGTGTATTTGGCACAAGTTGGAAACCCTTCAATCGGAGACCCGCCTTATTTGCTCGATTGCGAGATTGAAAAAACGGCCACTCCAGGTGATGGTCGATTTTGAGTTGGCAATAATGCGTTAAAAGTGTGATTCTTGTAACTAGTATTTACGAATTAGGTTGTGGCTAGATAAGGAGTTGCAGTTTTTGGTCGTTTTATTGTCTAAATATTCGAAGATGGAAGTGGGGAATTGATCTGTTGAGGGGTTCAACGATTTAAGGCTTTCGTGCGACTGCGGGTTTTCATTGTTTGACATGGATGATCAACACGGACCGCCATGGTTTTTTGAGGTTTCTTCTGGGATGATAGTTGTTGCTTGAAGTGAGTCAGTCTGATCCTGAAAGGCTTTCATTAAAGACCTCTATTCGAAGTCAGCACCAGCACTGGGATCCGGTAAGGCTCGCCAGGCTTCGATCTCAAGTGCATAAGCCGCGTGGCGTTGGATTGCATCATCCATAAATAGAGCCACGCGTGTGGAGGGCGCAGTTTCCAGCGTGAATCCGTGCATGGCATCTCCCGCGGTCATGCACCTTAAGGCGGCCAACCGAAGGTCGCGCCATGCCATCTCAAGGGGATAATCGCTGACACCATGGCGCATGAGTTCCTGATGCCATGTCTCCAGAAAATCGGAGTGACGATTGTGGCGTTGCGATTGAGGTGTGCTCCCGCTGATCAGAAAGGCGAGGTCAATGGCAGCAGCACTTCGGGTGACCCAGGACCAATCCAGAACGACTGAGCGTGGATTGTCCGCTTGTCCATCGAAAAGCAGATTGTCAGCACGAAGATCGCCGTGAACGAGCGTCCAGGGACGTCGGTCGAGGGCGGCGTCGATTGCTCGACTTTGTTCAAGAACAGCGCGGTAGAGCTGACATGCTTCTGTCCCAAATCGCACTCCATACGTTGCAAAGAAATTGTCAATGATTTCTGGCTTAGGTGAACTAAACCAGAATCCATGCTTGGGAAGCCAGGCGTGCTTCTTCAGGCTTGAGTCCATCCAGAATGTGGCGTGAATGGCTGCGATGGATCGTATGGAAGCCAGGGTTTCCTCGAACGTGAGTCCAATAACCTGGTCACCACCTCGCAGATGTGAAAGATCCTCCATGAGAAGCCATGACGGTGATTCGCCTTGGCTCGCATAGATCTTGGGATGGTGATTTTTTAAAGCTGATAAGCAGTCTTCATAAACGCCTACTTCTCTGCCGAAGGCATTGTGAACTGAGCTCAGCTCATTAAAGGTTGGGTCTGATGTTTCGCTTTTGAGGATTAATGATTCTGGACATGAATATCCTGGTTCGGCTTCAAGAAATAACTTCCAAGCCGTTGATTGAAGGCCCCTGCCATCCCCTAGTCGCTCTGAATGCAGTGATTTGAGTGATGTTTTTAAGGCTTTTCCGATCCACCCCGCTTCGGGTTGACGGACGGAGGAGTCTTTGGAATCCGATAGGGACATTCATGTGGGGCTGGACCTGATTGATCATGGAATCTGATCAGCATTACGGTTGCTGCGCTCAAGATTTCTTCAGGTAAAAAATTGGAACAGGTCAAGAAAAGAAGAGGTCAAGGATTTTATTCAGCCCAGTCTCCGATTGAGAATGACTCTCAGTGAATGCCTGTGTCTGATGAAAGTTCAGTTGACTTCATGCTTTCGAAATTCAATGAGCCGTGAGAAGTAGAAGGGTGCTTTGTTGAGGCTGCGGCGCACCAGCTTGAAGCCGCAGGCTTCAGCCGCTTTGACGATGCCGTCTTCTTTCAAGGTGTAGGCA
>WTGE01000400.1 GCA_011525445.1 Synechococcus sp. CO36386bin_37 | reverse complement strand
TGGTGAGCCGTCTCGTTGATCAGAAGGGCGTGGATCTGCTGCTGCAGGTGGCCGACCGACTGCTGGCATACACCGACACTCAGATTGTGGTGCTGGGCACCGGTGATCGGGGTCTGGAGTCCGGCCTGTGGCAGATGGCCTCCCGCCATCCAGGACGGGTTGCCGTGTTCCTCACCTACGACGATGACCTGTCACGGCTGATCTATGCCGGCAGTGATGCCTTCCTGATGCCCAGTCGATTTGAACCCTGTGGCATCAGCCAGTTGCTGGCGATGCGCTACGGCTGCGTTCCTGTGGTGCGCAAAGTAGGTGGACTGGTGGATACGGTTCCGCCCCACGATCCCGCTCAACAAAGCGGCACAGGCTTCTGTTTTGATCGCTTCGATCCGGTGGATTTCTACACCGCACTGGTGCGCTCCTGGGAGGCCTTCCGTCACCAGGACAGCTGGCGGGCGCTACAGAGAAGGGGCATGGAGCAGGACTACAGCTGGGCCCGTTCAGCTCTGGAATACGACCAGATGTACCGCGAAGTATGCGGCATCAAGGAGCCCGGTCCGGATGCCGCAGCTGTGGAGCAATTCTCCCAGGGTCAGGATGCCGATCCCTCCCGCGCCGATTCCTCACCTGCAGCTGATGGTCTCAACACGGAGACCATTCCTGCCCCTGAGTCCCCGAATCTGTCCAGAGAACAGGTTGGATCGCGCAATCCCCTAGCCAGATTGTTCGGCGGTCAGCGACGCTGATGATGCAATCCACCTCGCATGCAGGACTTTCCCTCATCCCAAGTCTCCCAGCCATCGGAAGACAAAGGCACGCTACCTGCTCCTTACAGCAGTCCCTGGAGGGCCCTTGGAAACAATCTCAGGGCCGTGGGCGCCGATCTGCGCCTGCGCACCCAGGAGTTCTGGAGACGCAACTGGGAGGGTGATCTGTCGGTGCCGGCCTTCTGGCCTCAACGTGCTGCAGCCCTGTTTTGGCCAGCCCTGCTGGCGATCACACTCTCCGGGTTAATCCTTGGCGGGATCCAGCTGGCCAAAGCCCTGCATCAATCCGTAACGCTTTCTACTTCAGGGGTTGAGCAGCTGCGCACAACACCGCTGCCGGAAGCGCGTCCGTTACCGCCAACAGGCAACCCATCCAACCTGCCTGTCGGGGTTGCTGAGCCAAGCGCACCAGGCTTTCATCCAAGCACCAACCCGACATCGGGAGCTGAAACCACATCCACTCCGACTGACCGGGATGCCGCTGAAACGGAATCAGCAAGGAAACCGACAATGGAACCTGCGCTTCAACCTCTGCGCGTCGCTCCCATCCTGGACCTGCTTGCACAGGAGGGGGTCCGGCAAGACGATCAGGCACCTGCCTTGATTGTGACCGCGACACCACAGCCTGAACGCAATGCGCTCACCCTTCAGATCGATCCCGAGCTCTGGAGGCAACGCTCGGCAGCAGAGCGTCAACAACTGGCGGATAGCTGGTGGACCAGGCTGGAAGATCAAGGTTATGCCGAATTGCGCCTTGTCAATGAACAACAGAACCTCCTGGCTCGAACCGCAAGGGTCGGCGGAGGCATGATCGTGTTCGATCCAGAGAGGATTTAAACGTGCTTGCTCTGCGTGATCTTGTATCGATCTGGGGAGCCCCACGGCGTGGGGATGGCGCGGAGCCTGATCTGCAACAACACCTGGGAAAGATCTGTACCGATAGCCGTTCACTCACCGCTGGCGATTTTTTCATTCCCTTGCGAGGAGAGCGTTTTGATGGGCATTGCTTCCTCGAGGTGGCCAACCGACAAGGGATCCAGGCTGCTGTGATCGCGCGGAACAGTGACGTCTCCGTACCACCGAATCTGGTGCACTGGCTGGTGGACGACACCCTTGAGGCCTATCAACAGATCGCCTGCCTGATCCGCCGCACATTCCGCTGTGCCGTGGTGGCTGTGACCGGTTCAGCAGGCAAAACCACCACCCGTGAGCTCATTCGCGCCGCCCTTGCCCCGCTCGGCAATATTCAGGCAAGCAGCGGCAACAACAACAATGATGTGGGCGTACCTCTCACATTGCTAGGCGTTGAACAGCACCATGCCGCAGCCGTGATCGAAATGGGGATGCGCGGGCCTGGTGAAATTGAACGCCTGTCGCGCTGTGCTGAACCGGACATTGCAGTCATCACCAATATCGGCACAGCGCATATCGGTCGCTTGGGAAGTCGCGAGGCGATCGCAGCGGCGAAATGCGAGATCACAGCCTCTCTCTCCACGAAAGGACTTGTGGTGATTCCGGCGGGCGAGCCGCTGTTGGAGGAAGCCCTCAGCCGTTGTTGGCGGGGTCGTGTGCATCGGGTGGCCCTTGCTGATGATGCCAATCCTGGAGATCCTGCTGCTGATGATCTGGGGTACTTTGACCCTTTAACAGGACATCTACAGGTGGGGGAACACGCCTACCGCTGTCCCCTGGAAGGCAGGCACAATGCCCGCAATTTCATGTTGGCCCTGTCCGTAGCCAGGTCGCTGGGCGTCCCGGCAGAAACCTTGCAGGAGCTGGAGGTGGATGTCCCAGGGGGACGCAATCGCCGCCTTCAAATCGGAGCCTTGACGATCATGGATGAGACGTACAACGCCTCGCCTGAAGCTGTGTTGGCGGCATTGGATTTATTGGCAACCCAACCCGGTCGACGTTTTGCTGTGATCGGAACCATGCTGGAGCTGGGACACGAGAGCGTGGATCTCCACCGAGCGGTTGTGGAGCACGCGGTTGCCCTCAACCTGGATGGACTCATCGCTGTCGCCACAGGCGCAGAGGCTCAAGCGATGCGCGATGCAGGCTCATGCCTCTCCCATTTCCAGCAGGTAGAAACTCCGGAACAGGCGGCAGTTCCACTCAAGGCATGGCTCCAACCGGACGACATCGTTCTGCTCAAGGCCAGCCGTGGTATAGCGATGGAACGACTATTGCCGCTGCTTCCTCTGCTTTAGCTCACGCCACTCTGAAGGAATCGATCGGATCTTCACAACGAATCAGATTAATGGCGTGGGGATGATCATGGAGATAACGAATATGTTCCATGGCCAAAACGCGGGCTTCAAAGGCATCACCTGCGTAAAAGCATTCTTCCTGATAATCACTCACAGCGTTCCGATAACGCACGCTGAAGCGCTTGAGAACCGTCATGAGTGATCCGCAACTGCACCAACCTCACGCAAAAACGATGGTTGGCCAAGCCCAAGCCTTGAAAAAAGTCTGTTGATTGACATCGAGCCCGTCAGGACTACTGGGTACTGCAGTTCCAACCCTCCTTCATGAGTTGGCGTGCACGACCGATCGCAAGAGCACCGTCGGGAACAGCTTTCGTGATCGTGGAACCGGCTCCGATCGTGACCTGTCTTCCAATCACCACCGGTGCAACGAGCACCGAATTGGCACCCGTCTTACTGCCCTCACCAATCACAGTCCGATGCTTGTTCTCTCCATCGAAATTGGCGGTGATGGTGCCGGCACCCACATTCACATTGGAGCCCAACTCAGCGTCCCCGATGTAACTGAGGTGATTCACTTTGCTGCCTGATGCGATCACACTCTTCTTGATCTCTACGAAATTGCCCACTTTGCAGGAATCACCGATACGAGAGGCAGGACGAAGATGGGCGAAAGGGCCAACTGCAACATTGTTCCCAACGCGCGACTCACGCACCACGGACTGCACGACGGTGACATGATCACCGAGATCAGCATTGTCCAGCAGACTGCCGGGTCCTAGGCGGCAGTGATCCCCGATCCGGCACGACCCTCTCAGGTGGGTCTGGGGTTCAATCACCACATCGCGTCCAAAAGTGCAGTCTTCGCTGAGCGTGCAACTTGCAGGATCCACGAAGGTGACACCCTCATCCATCCAGTGCTCACGCAAGCGCTGCTGCAAGACCCCTTCACACTGCGCCAGTTGCCTGCGGTTGTTGATCCCATTGACTTCATCAGGGTCACTTACCTCCACGTGCATGGCTACCTCCAGCAGATGCACGGTATCGGTGAGATAGAGCTCACCCTGATCATTGTCCGTACTCAACTGGGGCAGAACCTGGGCAAGCTTCTCCCAGTTGAAACAGTAGATGCCTGCATTGGTGAGGTTGTTGCTGCGCTGCTCCTCCGTGCAATCACGATGTTCAATGATGGCGCTCACGCAACCATTGTCATCGGCAACGACACGGCCATAACCCGTTGGATCCTCAAGCCGTGCGGTCAAGAGGGTCACATCGGCTTTGCTGTCGCGGTGGGTACGCACCAGGGCGTTAACCGTTTCAGCACGCAACAAGGGCACATCTCCATTGAGGACCAACAGCTCTCCCTGAAAGCTCTGAAGAGGTTTCAGCAACTGCTGGACTGCGTGCCCCGTACCGTTTTGAGGTTGTTGTAGAACAAATTCCAACCCGGCAACGGAGCTGAGCTGCTGTTCCACCCGCTCAGCCTGATGACCCACGATCAGGATTCGCCGCTCCGGTGCAAGCTGACGAGCACTGGACAACACCCTCTCCACCAGAGTGGCTCCAGCCAGAGGTTGAAGCACCTTGGGAAGAGAACTCTTCATTCGGGTCCCTTTTCCAGCAGCCAGAACGGCGACGGCAAGCATGCAACGGTTTCAGATCCGGCGAAATCTACCGGTGGACACTGCTTCTGGGAACACAACAACAGAAGACCCGTTCTACCCCTCAGTCGCAGTCAAACCAAACAACGACCAACAGAGTGGCTTCAGCAATCGCTTCATCACAGTGCTGCACACGGCGTTGGCAATGGAATCGAACGACCAGACAGAAACAAACCGATGTTGATCTCGAAGGCATCCAACAACGGCACAACAAAACGCAGGGCGCCTAGGAGATCGACCCGGATTTGAACTGTCTGGCCAAAATGATTCTCGGTTGCGCGTTTGGCGGATAGGAAGACGTGATGGCTCTTGACGACCCAAGAGGTGGACTGCCAGCGATTGCAAAATCTGGTGCCAACTACGGGCAGGGAAGTCCCCGTCTTGTTCACCACCCCTACGCGCTATTTCGAGGGCTACAGAGGTCCAGCAGGAAACTGAGGAGATCTGTTTGTACAGCTTGGAACCAATCTCTTGATCGGTATTTATTAATGTAAAGGGGTTAGAAAATTTCAGAATAAAAGGATTTATAGATATTTCTTCAGAGCATCTAAAATTACTATTAGGTCAAAGGGTTTTTTGAACACTTCTTCAATAGAATAATCGGCTATTTTCTTATCCTCTGCTCCGTGGTAGCCAGAGCAAACGAATGTAACAATATGCTCCAAGTTGTTTTCTGCGATATAATTTAAAATGTAAAATCCATCCTTAACGGGCATTTTAATATCGGTAATTACTATATCAATGTGCTCTTTTTGCAGCAGATGAACAGCTTCTTCCCCGTTGGAAGCCTCGAAAACAATTAGGCCAAGATAAGGTAGCTCTCGGCATAAGATTGATCTTATGAACGGTTCATCGTCGACTACAAGAACGTGATTTTTACTCATTTTCTTCGTCAACGATTGGAAGGCCGATTATGAATTGCGTGTTGGGAGACTGAGAATTGAGGTCCAGACTCCCGCTGTGTGTTTTTATAATACCTGCAGAGATTGATAATCCCAGCCCTGTGCCTTGTCCTAGGGGTTTTGTCGTAAAAAAGGGTTCCATTATCTTGGATCGATGTTCCGCAGGAATTCCCTTTCCGCTATCTGTAATTTTAAGATGGATATAACCATCAGACTTTTGTTCTGTTTCTAAGGATATCCACTTTTCGTCTAATAATCTGACAGCATGCATAGAATTGATAAACAGATTCATTATCACCTGTGATATCTGTACTGGCTGACAGGAGATGAACGCATCAACATCAATACTGCAATGAAGATCGATATTGTTATTTTTAGCCTTTTCTCTTGTGAGTTCGAGCGTTTCCGACACAATGTGCGATAATTTGACAATCTTAAAATTTTCGTTGCTAGTATCCCTTGAAAAACTTCTCAAACCTTTTATTATAGAAGAAATTCTTTTAACAGTTTCCTCGATGCGATCAAATCCTTCTTCAAGCAGTTCGTCCTGAATACCTTGGCGCCTCGTATGCAGTCTCAGATGACCAGCAATTCCCATGATAATACCTAATGGATTATTAATCTCGTGAGCAATACCACCGGCCATTTCACCCAAAGAGGCTAGACGAGTAGAACCAATAAGCGCTTGTCTTTGAAGCTCAATCTCTTTCTCTCTTTCTACCTTTTCCGTTATATCATTTGTTATGGCTATTTGAGCATACTCGCCGTTTGTTAGCACGTAGGGCGCGGCGTACGTTTCCATCCATCTTCTAGTGCCCTCCAATCCTATAATTTCGAAAATCAAATGCCCATTTTCGCCAGAACATACGTTTTTATTCAGCTTAATAAAGCTTTCTCTATGGTCTTCTTGCACGAGAGAGTACACGTCAGCACCAACGACACTTTCTTCGTCCGCTGCTTCAATAAGCTGTATCCCCTGTGGGTTCATTGCAAGCAACTTCCCTTCCTTGTCAACAATTTTTAGACACGAGGGCGTGGCAGCGATCATCTCGCGTAGGTTTTGCTCCGTATTACCCACCAGCTTTTTTTCTACAAGTCTCATTTCTTCTTCCTTGCGAAAAGCATATATTCCACAATAGCTATCCTAAATAAAATTGAATCTGTAGCAACTCATTGTAATGCTTGATACAAGCAATACCAGAGCTCTATTCGGGGATGAGCTATTGCTGGTCGCAAAATCCACAAAGATCTCAGCCAAATCTCACCTAAATCTCATTGAGTTCATTTTAAACGGCTGTTCTCAATAGTATTGCTAATTGGAAGCGAATCCCTGACCCCTTGAATGCCATTCAAGCGCTCTCCCAAATGATCTAAAATCCCACGAAAGACAGAAAAGTAAGCATTGACCACTGTCGTCAAGGGTTTTGTCACTGCAAGGGTTACTTTAGATTCTGACTGCTCGTTAACTGCAACACCCATTTGCAGGTCATTGGCGTTAGGTCGTCTCGGTCGGAAAAGCTGAGACCGATAGATAAAAAGTAGGAATGCACTTGCGCATCGCCGTCGAACCCGTTGAACTTCATTAATTGAGAGTGCGATAGGTCGCGTTGCCCTGAGCGGGGAGATGACGAGCTCCAGCAGAACAAGGAACAAGGCCGCCAGACATTCACGAATCCATCATTGATACGTGATCGCGCATCAGCGAAAAACAAACAATCCATGGGCAAAAGGAAACAGCCCGATGGGATTCAACAGTTCCCATTCAGCAGCTCAAAACAACAGGCTAAATAAACATTATTAATCTACGAGAATCAATCATCCCGAGCCACATATTAATTGCTCCAAAAAAATCTGAACCCAAAATAATAATCCAGAGCGGGCCCCACTTACATCTCAGGTTGACAACTCCAGAAACGAACAACCGTGTCTAACATGAAAAAAAATTTAACCCGATGCTTGACAGTCAGACCTGCTCAGCCTTTGCCTCTGGCCTGAAGGATTTGATCGATTGCGGTGATTCGGGCACAAGCGAACAACGCAACGTTCTGCGGGCCATAGGGCATGGAATTTTGCACATTCCTCTTGAAGACTTTCAGAATCTGCAACCGATCAGCCAATGCCAACTGGCCAGCCTCGTGCCGGACCATGCATCTCGGAGGAGATACATCCAACTCGCGGTGATGCTTGACCTGTGTAGGCACCCAAAATCCTCACAACAGCAGGAGAAGCTCGAACAATCTGCCCAACAACTCGAACAACAAGGTGATGCGCTCACGGTCTGCCGAACCATGATGGATCATTCAGCACTAGAAACCACAACCGATTACATCAGACGTTATGAAACCTATTTTTTAGCCTTACAAGAGAAACATGGACCCGATCATTTCAATCATGAAGGTAGCCGTCAATACGACGAACAATTTTTCACCAGACTCGACGCCTGCTCATCCATGAAATCAGGCACTTTAGGACGTGAATTTGTAGAGTTTTATCATCGTAATGGCATGACTCTACCGACCAGAACATCCATTAATCCTGGATACTACGTCTGCCACGACATGAATCATGTGATCGCGGGCTATGAACCAACAGGAATTGGAGAAATGTGTTTAGGAGCCTTTAAATTGGCCATGAATGACTGCGATGCCAACTGGATGGCGTCATTGACCAATTTCCTGATTCATGAAGCTGGTGTGTTCAAACCCGGGCACAGCGCTCAATATGAACCCGTCGGAGCTGATGGCGATCCCTTTGATGGATTAGAAGGCAAACGGGGTGTCATGACGTTGGAGGGAGCTCCAGAGATGCTCGCCGATGCGTTCGCTCGAGGCTCAAACTGCAACCACGACTTCAGCACAATCGATCATCTCGAACAGGCAACACTGCCCCTGAACGAACTGCGTGAACGATTCAACGTCCGCCCCCCACTGAAGGGAGTGGCGGATTCCAGCCTGTGCTGGTAGATCGCCCTCCGAAATCAGCAGCAGGTCCGACAGAGCGCTGACCTTCGAGCCATTCAAAAAACATCTCAATCCTGTGAGGATGGCCAGATGGCTTGACAACCTGGATCTCGCTCCAATGCGGCCGATTTCAATTCGTTTGATGCATCTGGATTCAGCTGATGGGCTCGGATCAGACGCATGAGACGGTCCAGTGCTGAACGCGCATCGTCCTGCTGAAGCCAGCCAAGACCGTAGTACGTACACGTGGCATTCAACCAACCCTTGGCTTCCCCTTGAAACTTGAGTTCAAGATCATCCAGAGCAGGAACAGCAGCGGAAGGTCCGCCCATCAGGCAGGAAACGACGCTGGTGATCAGGCACAGACGCAACATGGATAACGCCCCTCGTGTTCAGGACGGACACGGCAATCCAAACACGAAGGAGCGAGCCGGCAAACCCGGCACTGAATCAACTCAATGAATCAACCGTCAGGTCTTCCACTTCCGTTGCCAAGCGCTCGTACTCAGACGATCAACCGAAGCCTGCTCGTCTGCCCGTCGTTTCAGGATCAAGGCCGCAGATTCCTGGCCAGTCGGATCGCGATAGGGCACGCCAGCACGTGTCAACAGATGCTCCTGCTCCATGGCGCTCAAACCAGACCAACCCGGACCAGTGGGATCTAGTTGATGCTGGCCTGAAGGACGAAAAGCCAGGGTTCCGGAACTCCAGCCCGAACCCATTCCAGGTTTAGGAAGGAGGGAACGCAGTTCCAGGCCAGCATCCAGCAAGCTGTTTCTCACTGCTGCAGCGCGGCAATAGGTGAGCAGTCGTCCCCCCGGCGCAAGCCACTCAGCAAGTTGTCGCAGAAACTCCACACTCCAGAGCTGAGGACATTTCCCTGGGGAAAAAGCATCGAGGAAGATCAGATCAAAGCGCAAATGATTTGGGACTTGCCCTAACTGTTGCCGCGCATCGCCCCAGAGCATTCGCACTGACTGACGCTGAACCAGATCGTGCCAGCAGCCCCTCTCAGACAACGCGAGAAGGGCCTGCTGAACAGGTTCAGGCCAGAGTGCCAGAAATTCAGGCTCAGCCACAGCGATTTCCAGAGGTCGATGATCCAATTCCAGGGCCCAACATTCAAGGGTTGGAGAAGAATCAGAACGCAGCGACGTTAACAACGCGGCAGTGTTGTATCCCATGCCAAAGCAAACATCGAGAACCCTTAGCTGACAGCTGTTGTTGAACCGTTCCAGTTGTGAAGGACGCACAAACTTGAAATTGGCTTCGTCTAAAGCGCCTTCGGAACTGTGAAAATCTTCATCGAAGAATCCGCTGTGCAAACTGAAGCTTCCGTCTGCAGTCGTGCATGCACTGAGCACGAACGCCCCTCACCGTCGCAATCGACCAAGATCGTCCCAGAACGTGGGATAGCTCACAGCAGCAGCCTCACTGCGAGCAATCGTTGAATCTCCATCAGCCATCAAACCAGCAATCGCGAGGCTCATGGCCACCCTGTGATCCGTCTCGCTGTCCAATGCAGCACCTTGGAGCGTTCGACCTCCTCGGATCGTGAGTCCATCAGAACGCTCATCCAGATCAGCTCCCATGGCCTTGAGCTGCCTTGCCATCACAGCAAGACGATCCGTCTCTTTCACCCGCAGTTCGGCAGCACCGCTGATGCGACTTTCACCATCACAGAAACAGGCTGCGACACTCAGGATCGGCACTTCATCCACCAGTCGAGGCATGATTTCCTCCCCAAAGGAAAAGGCCTTGAGTGGGCCATGGCGCACCAGCAGATCACCAACGGGTTCGCCGGCGACATCACGGCAATTCAGCTCTTCGATTGAGGCACCCATCATCTTCAGTACCTCAAGAATGCCTGTGCGCGTGGGATTCAAACCAACATTCTCAACCGTGATCTCAGCTCCAGGAACAAGTGCGCCAGCTACGAGCCAGAAGGCCGCGGAGCTGATATCACCGGGGACCACAATGTGCTGACCCTTCAGAATCGAACCCGGGCGAACCAAAATATGGCGACCCATCTCACCGCCGACTTCAAGGTCGGCACCGAAAGCTTTCAGCATCCGCTCACTGTGATCACGGGAGTGGGCAGGTTCGATCACGCTCGTTGGCCCCTCCGCTGTGAGGGCCGCCAGCAGGAGGGCTGATTTCACCTGAGCGCTGGCCACTGGTGTCCCCACAACAGCTCCTCTGAGCTTTTGCCCCTGAACCGAAAGCGGTGCCAGATTTCCTCCATCACGTCCGCGGACATCTGCACCAAGCACGGAGAGAGGCTGCCCGACTCTGTTCATCGGACGACGGCGTAACGAAGCGTCACCCGAAAGCACAAAATGACGACCCTCCCGACCAGCCAAGAGACCGAGCATCAGACGCATGGTGGTGCCAGAGTTTCCACAATCAAGAATCTCTGATGGTTCCTGCAAACCATCGAGACCCACCCCGTCAACGGTGACCAGCTCACCCGCCTCAACAGGAGAAATGATGGTTCCCATGGAGCGCAGGCAGGCTGCGGTGCTGATGGGATCCTCTGCAGGCAGGAGCCCCTCAATGGTGGTCGTACCCTCAGCAATCGCACCAAATAACAGAGCGCGATGAGAGATGGATTTATCGCCTGGAACGCGAACTCGACCCCTGAGACTGCCACCTGCCTTCAGATCCCTGGGGGAGCCATTTGATCCAGACACCGTTGAACAGCCTGCTGTGAATGGGTGGATCCTATGAGCTCGTTCTACAGCTGCACTCCCCCGAGATCTCAAGATGTCACCAACTCTTGTGAAGGAGACAAAAAACCGCCTCATGCTCAGAAACAGCTCAACAGACGAACCATGCTCAGATCCAGCCTGCACTAAGAAACTGGGACCAAATCATCACGAAGCGATAGTGACAGGCATCACACAACGATACGAATATTGAAGAAAGAGATGACACAAATTCATCAAATTAATAAGAAAGACACCAAAACCTAGCAGTCCATGTTTCAATCGAATCTTTAATTTAGGCACGATAAACAACAACTTAAAAGCATAATTTTATCAAACAATGGAGAGAAACAAGGAAAAGGTGAAATCTGATAACCAAGCAATTAAATACTCCCTAGAACAACCAACCTTGAATCAGGTAAGCAAAGCCAAAACACAAAGATTCAGAATCAAGACACAGAAGGATTCAAATAATACAAATTTGAAGATCAAATGATCCTCTATCAACGCATCAATACAGTAACATTAAGGGAATACCACAACTATACATTGTATCACCTTAAAAAAGGGCAAATATTTGAACTTACAGACAATTCTGAAGAAAGCAAAATAGAACACCATTGTAATGAATTTATATCAGGTATCACACGCACGGCCCTCATTTCATTATTCAATGGCGAAACGATGCCCGTTGGCTTTTTCAAAGAACAATCCATCTCCTTGAGCGGAAATCGTCTGAAATATTTCAGGCTTCAACTACTTGCACTCAATGACTCAACGTTTAAGATCACTAAAATCAATCATGAGTTTCCCAGAAATAGTGATTTACTATGCAGCCAGTGGTCATTTCAGT
>WTGE01000023.1 GCA_011525445.1 Synechococcus sp. CO36386bin_37 | reverse complement strand
GTGTGCAGCAACTCCTTCACCGGCGTTCCAGACACATGGGGATACGTCGGGTCCAATCAAGACAGATATTATGAATTGGAAAGCTACACATTCAACGGTACTGCCTTTTATGGAGGCAAGGCTGACCTTCGCATGCGCGGCGAAGTTCGCCGCAATGGTGATACGCGCGCCGCAGCGATCGTGACGCAGACGATTGATATCAAACCCAAAACCTGTACAACCACATTTGGAGAACCTGTCGATACAAGTGGCTTCCCAGGACTCCTGGCTCAAACCATTACTTTGGGCGGGAACGATGTTCTGGGTAAATTGAGTGGCAATGTGTTTTGCATTGAATGTCCGAGCATATCTAACGCGGAAGAAGATCTTCGCAACGCAGTCAATGCAAACAATCAGTCCATAATTGGCGGAGAGATCGTGACAGGTCCTCTCGACCTCCCACCGGTGCCCACCGCACCAGCATCGCTCAATCTGTACGACACTCCCTTCAGCTTTGATGCCAGCGACTGCAAGGGAAATGCTGAGAACCAGCCCGCGAGCTGTGCAGTGTCCAACAATGGCGATCTCGAAATCATCGCAGGCAGCACGGATCCGACCAAGCTCCTGAATGGGCAATGCGCTGAGGATGGCGAGGGCATCACCCACTGCGTTGTCGAGAAACTGCTGCTGGACAACAACGAATTGCGCGTCAATTCAGTTGCAGGGCCGGTTCGCATCTACTTCACCGGCACAGGGGAAGTCTTCAAGAGCACAGGAAATGGCGGCATCCGTCACACCCAAGGCACCGATGCACCATCTACCAATCTGGGATTGTTTGGCAATCCACTTGATCCCACCGACAGCACTCCTGATCAGCAATTCACCCTGAGAGGCGCTGCTGATTCCAATAATCTCTGGGCCTATCTACCCGATGGCGATCTCGGCATAGCCGGTGGTGCTCATGACAACTCCGATTGCATAGTCCTGTCGGACGGCAGCCTGGGCGAGTGCACCGGCGGCGATATTTATGGCGCCGTGTGGGCCAAGAGCTGGGGAGAAACCAGTGGAGCATCATCGGGGACCGGGGTTCAAATCGTGGTCCCACCCGATATGGGGCAACAGCTTTACAACGATTTCGGAACGGACTACGCCATCGGCCTGCGTGATTATGCAGCCCTGGGGATCTCGAAATGGAGCAGCTTTGTTCTTGACAGTGGGAGGGCCTCCTCATGATGAAACGCTTACTCAACACCTTTGATCACAACACACAACACCATCGCTTTGCTGGATTTGCCTTGCCGGATGTCTTGATCGGATCCGTGATCATGTCAACGGCAGTGGCCATGAGTGCCCAGCTCGGCAACTCAACGGCACGGGGCATGGATCGCAGCAACATCCGAGCCAAAACAGATAGTGCCATTGCAAGGCGAATGGAGGAAATCAGGCACTGTTCGTTCTTTTTCAACAGTGCCTCCAATATCAAGGAGAATCCCAGTGCAACTGACTGCAGAGATTTCCGCCCAAACCTTGCCGAGACCTTGCACTATCCAGAAGAATCCGATCTAACTGCATTTGAGATAGCCTGCAGCGGCAATCTCATGGGAAACGAACTGAAAGGATATCTTCAGAGCAACACCACAAACCTGTTAAGTGATTTCAATCTGCAGGATTACGACAGTGATGCACCTTCGGTCGTGATTTCAACGGAAGCCACGCTAGACCCAGACCCTAAGCTTGGCAATCAGCTCAATGTAAGCATTGTGGCCAGCGCCATACCTCTCAGGGTGGAAAGCACGATTGTTCCGCATGCCCAGGGATGGTGCAAATAACCAAGAACAAACAGCTCAATACTCCATTCGCCTCAATCGCTGATTCGAGGCTGACCAGGATACGAACAAGTCAGCCTCAGTCGAAAACAAGCCCAAAGGGGGTAAAGTCCTTGATCATGAGTATGTCGCAAATCACTGAGGCCAGACATCAAACCTAAGCATGAAGGTCGCGTAAAGCTGAATGGATCATGTGACGGGAAGATTTGAAGACAAAAGTAAGAATCATCAAGATCAAAAAGCGAAAAGCCAGCACAATCTTTCATCTTTGATCCATTCATCAATCTGATTCAAGGCCAATCCCTTAATCCATCTGAGAGCAACGTCACAAGCGCCACCGAAACACCCAGCGCCTCCTCAGCGACACACAAGTTGGAACTCAGTGACCGCTCAGAGATCGGCAGTGG
>WTGE01000038.1 GCA_011525445.1 Synechococcus sp. CO36386bin_37 | reverse complement strand
AGCATCAAACTGAAGCCTTCACTTTTCCTGCACAGCAATTCATTATCTTTGTTGGCCCTCACATTTTGCGCTTTAAATCTTCCTTAAATACATTACTTTACAGAAAAAAATCCTGAAAATACCCTCCAGCCCGAAAGTCAGCAACTTGAAAATTCTTAGAATTCCTCTCTGCCTAAGCATTAGCGAAGCCACGCACAACCATCAGAAGAAACGCAAACTATATTCTCTTAGCATTACGCCGAATAGCCCATGAAGAATATCAAGTACCCAATATTGATGTCCTTCGAATGATCGTTTTATCGATCGCCAGCGATTCTTAGCTTGTCAGCTTAAACATTACAAACTTTCCAAAAATCTCTTGATTAAGCAATTTCTCTGGATTTGGAATTAGAACTAGGCATCACTCAATTTTGGAGATTGGCAGCGACGCACATCAAAGGTGCTACACCATGAAAAAGGGAGGTCATCACTCCTCCCTTGCAGTCTCAATTTTGCTCCCAAAGATTCTTTCGCAAGCGAAACGCTTGAAAATGAAAAGTGGATGAGAAAGCCATGAGAAATCACTGAGCGTGAAGAGGGAATGGTTTTGCGTATACGACGGTCGTGATCATTTCTCATCTGAAATAAGAAAGCCCTGATTGCGTCTAAAGGCGAAACTCCTAAACAAACAACTACCGTTTCAGTAGCCGTTCAAGATCCCCTTTAACCCTACTGACGATGGTCAAAGAAAATGCCTACAAAAGTGACTCATCGTGGCCGACGAGCAAGCATCAAATGAGTCACTTTGACTACTCTTTCCAGCAAGACTCAAGAATTTGCCTCAATTCCAATTTCATTTCTCAAAGGAATTGGTCAAGATCGAGAGCGGGCTCAGACGTCCGAATAGCAATGATCATTGCATTTGTGACAACAACACAATTTCTAGCTAGTATGAGCATGTTAATCAAGTGCTTCTAAATTGCAGCCTTTCAAATTCAATGCCAGTCTTTGATAGCTCTGAATCTTGCAATGTGATGTGTGTTTCGTATTGGCTGATGAAAAGCGAACCAGACGTTTATGGGATTGAGCAATTGAAGAAAGAAGTTAATACGTTATGGGATGGAATCAGAAATTATCAAGCTCGCAATTTCATGCGATCAATGAAGATTGGAGATTTAGCTTTTTTTTATCACTCCAACTGCAAACCTCCAGGAATCGTTGGTCTAATGGAGGTTGTCGAAACAGGTATCGTTGATCCAACACAATTCGACGAAAATTCCAATTATTACGATCCAGCTTCCAAGCTGGAATCTCCCCGATGGGATTGCGTGAGAATGTCCTACCGCGGGCAGTTTCCCAATCAACTGAGTCTGAACGACTTGCGAAAGTCCTACCAAGCAGACAGATTTGCCTTAGTACGTCGCGGTAATCGATTATCGATCCTCCCTGTCGATAAAGAAATAGCGATGGATTTATTAGAGAAACTTGGACCACTTCATTGATTCGCCCATCACCCCTCACTCCGAGCGTCTGCCATTAGCCACACTTCTTCCAAGAGCATGGATTGGGTTTAGCAAAGCACCTTGGTCCTTCATTGGTCTCACAGTCTTGTTGCTAATCAGCCTCATGGGACTGGGGGTGGTGGCGCGGGATCTGCAACAGAGCAAAAATCACTTGCTTCAACATGTAGGAGATGTTGTTCTCATCCTTGCGATAATATTGCCTTTAACTCCACTGTTAGCCCTCCTGCAGTTGGCAGACGAACTGCTTCCTGGCGGTTGGGAACGTGAGTCCAACGAACCATCCGTCAAGCGAAGATTCACCTGGTTGCTGAAACAAACTTTTGGCCTGGTGGTAATCGAAGGACTGATCACGATCGGAAGCATCAGCAGCATTCGCCTTTTGAGTGAATTTTTAGCTCCGCATAGTGGTGTAATGGCAAGTTTGGTCTTGGGTTTAGGAGGAATCGGAATTGTCATCTGGTTGATCGGACAACTCCTCGCAATCCCCTTACTGATTCATCATGGCCATCGACCACTACAGGCCATGGAGCACAGCCGAAAGCTTGTTCAATCCAATCGACTCAAGGTCCTCGCGCTGATTGGATTACTGCTGGGTATCAACGTGCTGGGATTTCTGGCGGCGAGTCTCGGATTACTGATCAGCCTTCCATTCAGCGCCCTTCTGTTGATGGCAAGCTGCAGAACTCAAAAGCCCTGTCGCAAAGAGTCCCGGCTGAACATATTCCCGACGTAGAGACGGGTGAGTTCACGCGAATCCGCACCATTCTGCAGGAGGAATCCTGCAAGGGCTGCCTGGACAAGTCTGTACTGGTCCCAATTCGGACAGCGTTCGATGAAGTCCACCATGGCCTGATGGAGATCTAGTGGCATTTCGGATTGAAAACTGACGATCTCTTTGCACTGTGAGGGTTCAGAGACCGCATCAGAGACGGAGCGACATGTGCCGACTGCTGAAGAATCAACGACCTGATCGGTCACCAGTTGTCCTTGAACCACGCCTTAACCCTGCAACCGTTGCAGTAAATCTATGACCTGTTCTCCACAAGCACAAGCACAGGAGTGCCAGCGCCAGCTCACTCATTCCCAGCGCCTCTCGACCTGAGATTGAACCCCAAAAGCCTTTGCTCGACAGGCTTCTGACACATCATGACTGATTATCCAATCGCGCATCCCCAATACCACAACGCCGCCTAAGCCAGTCGTTTTCCACAGATCAACTCAAAAATCCGAGAAACGCCAATTCTTCCTGTGGAAAAGCTGTGCAGTATCGGCATCGGCATGTGGACAATGCAAGCAACTCTGATTGATAACATCAGCTAATCAAATAGTCAGTCCCAAACCGTTCTTAATGCGGCCCAGAATGCTTCTGCCGCTGGAGCAGGCCAGGCTCCCTCCAAACCTCGTCCCTCTAATCCATTGCCCTGGAGAACAACCTGAAGCCCCCAATGATCTGAGGTGCCATCGAGGCAACCCCACCAAGGCTGTTGGTCCAGCTCAAGAGTGATGGACTCCTCATCCAGCAATTGATCTCTTATTAACAAGTACTGCTTGTCGAGCTCACCGAGCAGGTCGTACAAACCCTTCGCTTCCAATTCGGTCAGCTCGACAGCCCAAGAAGTCCCGCCGATTAAGTAAGGAAACCTCTGGCGACTGTGATCAAAGGCGAGACGCCAGCCTGGCCCCTCCCG
This sequence comes from Synechococcus sp. CO36386bin_37, assembly GCA_011525445.1. The sequence goes on along the minus strand of WTGE01000038.1, from coordinate 8,885 downwards.
TTGGATCATCCGGGCAACAAATCGGGTTGGTCCTGTTCATCAGACAATTCAACAATGGCGCGATGAACTGGCTTCACACTTGATTCCTCAAGCAAACCATCGAAATCGTCGAAACGACGCTGCTTGGCTCTGAATGCGATTTTGACTGTCGTTAAATAACGGTTGGTGGACTGACGAATCAGACTCTCTCCCCGCTTCGCCAAGTCTTTCGAATCCACACCAGCAGAAATCATGTCCGTCCTGTAGTTGATCACCCACTCTATGTGAGTAAATCACTGTGAAACGGAACCTGCATTGGATAGGCACGCTGGGGACGTCCAGGCACGCGCAAAACAATCTGTCGACCCAAGCCCATGGCCGAGAGAGGGCGTCTGAGGTGAGTCAGCAAACCACTCACCTCTTCAAGGTGTTTCGCATCCACGCACTCAACGCGAATGCAGCCCCAGCTGCGGGAGATTCGACAGGTGCGCAGTGGTTCCAGCACAGCCTGGATGTCTGGATCTTCGCGATAGAAGGAAAACACCAGGCTTTTCAACCGATCCATCGCTTTGCCTCGTAGCCTTGACTCCTTATCAACATGGCCATGGCTGAGGTTCAGCCCTCAAAGCACGAACAAAACCTTCATCTTTCCTCTCAAGGAACTCTTGCCATCGATCTTGGGAGCACCAACACAGTGGTGGCTTTTCAGGACGAACGCCAATCTTCCCCACAGCTTCTCGACTTACTCCCAATCAGCCGGCGACCTGGAGAGGTGCCCAGCCTCATCTGGAGTAAAGGTGTCTCTCACCAACAGCCTCTTGTAGGTCGTCAAGTGCTGGACAGTGGCCTCTCAGAAGGAACGTCGCTTGAGCTTCATCGTGACTTCAAACGCTGGATCGGTGTTTGGGAAAAGTCCGGCCGACCGGCGCACCCACTCAGTCCAGAGCAAGCTGGTGAATTACTCCTGCATCAGATTTGGACATGTCTACCCAGCACAGTCTCGGTAGAACGACTTGTGCTCACAGCCCCAGTCGATCAGGCCATCGGTTACCGCCGGTGGCTGATGCAGGCCTGCAAAACACTGCCTGTTGACGAGGTCGCAGTCGTTGACGAACCCACAGCTGCTGCCATGGGAGCAGGGTTACCAGCAGGATCCAAGTTATTGGTGGTGGACTTAGGAGGCGGCACATTAGACCTCTCTCTCGTGGCTTTAGAGGGCGGTGAGGGGAAAGCAGCTCCGATCGCGCAGCTTCTGCGATTTCGTGGCAGAAACCTCAAGAACAGCAAGCAGACTCTGCGGACCGCCAAAGTATTAGGTAAAGCAGGAATCGCTTTAGGGGGAAGAGATCTCGATCACTGGATTCTGGATCACCTGTTTCCCAATGACCCCGAGCTCATCCTCAACAGCCAAGCAAGCCTTCTCAATGCTGCTGAACGCTTGAAATGCCGTCTAAGCGACCCCAACGTTAGAGATACGGACGTGCTGAACGAATTAGCGAGTGGCATGGAGCTAAGCGAACCCGTCACGTTGGCTCTAAATCGCAATCAACTCAACGCACTTCTCGAGCGCCGTGGTTTTCTCAAAGTGCTTGACGGACTCCTGGATCGCACTTTGGCCTCCGCCCGTCAGCAGGGCTGCAGGCCAGAGGACCTCAACGCTGTGGTAGCTGTTGGGGGAGGAGCACAGCTTCCCTTGATGCGTCAATGGCTCACAAAGATGATGCATCCGGTGGCCTTGCTAACGCCACCACCTATAGAAGCTGTCGCGACTGGTGCACTCAAACTCACACCCGGGGTGCGAGTGAGAGACCTGCTTCAACGTGGGGTGTATTTACGTTGCTGGGACAGGCGCCGTAACGCTCATCAATGGCATCCCCTGTTTCTAAGCGGACAACCCTGGCCTTCCCTTCAACCCCTGGTGCTCAGTCTGAGCGCTAGCCGAAGCAATCAAAAGGAACTTGAACTGTTGCTCGGTGAACCCGATAGTGAACATCGCCATGAGGTCGTTTATATCCAGGGACTCCCGACCATTCGTGATTCCAGCAATGGTTCTGACACCATTCAGCCACTTTTTACCCAGAGCATCAGACTCGAGCTCAATCCACCTGGCCAACCCGGAGAGGACTGCCTACGACTCACCTTTCATCTTGATGATGAAGCACAACTGATCATGAGTGGAGAGGATTTAAGAACAGGCGCCAAAATCAACAGTCGAACCCTGATAGTTGTGCAGTGAACGGTCTGTCCATACTGACTTGAGAGTCATACTTGACATCCATAGAAAGGTTGTTGAGTAAAGAGGCCTTGGATTTTGGCGCTGCGTCGCCACCTACCCCATTTTTGGATCACTGTGACCCTTGGCGGTGTAGTACTGCTTTGTGCCGGAGCGTATTGGTGGGAGCGTCAGCTTCCCCACAAATTGAACCAAGCATTATCGAAGGGTGACTTACCCGCATGCTTGCGTTACGGAGAACAACTGGCAGCCTTGCGTTGGCTCGGTCAAGAAGCCCCTCGAGAACTCGCCTTCTGCCGACGAAAATTGGCACAGCAATCCTGGGCGCAGGCTGATCCAGGTCAGGCATTGCTTCTTCAAGAGCAGCTTGTGAATTCAGGTGTTGGCTCAGCTGAGCAAAAAGAGCAGGATCAGAAACAACTCAGAATCTGGCGCGACGAACTGCGAGAACAAGCTCTTTCCCAATTTCGTGCTGGTCAATTCAACACAGCACTCACGACGCTTCTGCCTCTTGAGAAGCACGATGGCAGGCCTGGAAGCCGTCTTAGTGATGGGCTCCGGGAAAATTGGAATCGCAATCGGCTTCAGCTTGAAACACTCAAAGAACACGTCGATCAAGAGCGGTGGTGGGAAGCGCTCAGCTCTCTCAATCAACTCGATCATCCCTGGTGGCAGAGCCAGTCAGAGCCAATACGCACAACAGTCGAAACTGCAATTGAAGCCTTACGGGACCAAAAAGAACACCACAGTCATGGAGCTCTACCAGCGCACACCGTTGCCAGGGATCGATTGGATGAAGCTGTTGAAACCCATCTGAGTGCAGGTCTTGCTCCCTGGGAAGCCTTCATGGCAGCTTGCAGTGACCTCGGTGGAAGCATCGTCGAAGACGGCCCCGAAACCCTCTGCAAGGCCAACGATTAAAACAAGTTCCCAACTCTCCATGAGATGATCGCCAGACCTGAACACACATTCATGCAGCCGGGTGACAAGGTTGTCGTATCCACCAGTGTTGTGGTTTTCAACCACCCCCAACATCGCGGAGAACGTTTTGATCTAGTGGGAAGCGAGGGAGAGGTGTTCAAAGTGCTGAACGACTGGAAAGGCAGACCTATCAGTCCGACGCTTCCTGTTGTTGTGTCTTTTGGACGTTATAAAGCTCACTTCCGAGTTGATGAATTAACCGCACTCGGTTGACCCCACCCGACCCATGGCTGTGATGTTGGATGTCATGCACTAGTCGTATTTAAACGTCGAAGAAAAACACCTTCCTCACCGTCCAATCCAAGCAGACGCAGTTCGATCGTTTCCGAACGACGAGTCGGCACAATCCTGCCGCAGAAGTCAGGCTGAATGGGCAACTCTCGATGACCTCTGTCCACCATCACCAGCAATGAGACGCGACGGGGTCTTCCCCAGGCCTGAATAGCCTCCAATGCCGCTCTCACAGTCCGACCGGTGAAGACAACGTCATCCACGAGCACCACATCGCGACCTTCGACACTCACAGGAAGATCAGTGGCCTGAACCATACGTACTCCCACTCGACCCAGGTCGTCGCGATGAAACGTGGGGTCGAGAGTGCCAGTAGCCACGGTGTGACCACTCTGAGCCTGCAAAGACCCCGCAAGCACTCCGGCCAATTGCACACCACGAGTGGGAATTCCCAACAGCACTAACGACTCAACGGAGGGTACAGACTCCAACACTTGAGATGCCAACCGTGCGATCGTTCTCCCCAACTCTTCTGCAGAGAGGATTTCAATTCGGTCGTTGCCCAGATCCCTATCCTCCATGGCCCTCTTTTCGGGAATTCAGTGTATGAACGTTTTCCTGCAGTCCGATCAGCTTTTGCAAACCGAAAAGACCTGGATCATGAGCTTTGGGGCAATCGGGAGGTAACTTGAATCTCTAGGGAGACTTAAGAACTGAGATTGATGGTGTGAACGTTCCGAACAACCTCGCAGACAATTTTCCCTGCAACGCCGCCGTTGCACCGGTGGTTCTTGCAATCTTGGATGGATGGGGGATTTGTGACTCGACTGAACACAACGCCATACGCAACGCTTCAACACCCGTCATGGATGCCCTGTGGCACGCCTATCCCCACACCCTGATTGAGGCGAGTGGTTCCCATGTAGGTCTCCCTGACGGCCAGATGGGTAATTCAGAGGTTGGACATCTCACCATTGGTGCTGGTCGGATCATCCGCCAGGAACTCGTACGCATCAGCGAAGCCGTACGTGAGGATCGACTTGGCGATCCTGCAGCTCTCCAATCGCTTGCTGAGCGACTGAGGAGCAACGAGGGAACACTTCACATCATCGGTCTTTGCTCCGATGGAGGCGTCCACAGCCACGTTGACCATCTCTGTGGACTGCTGAAATGGGCGAAAAAGGAACGCCTTCACAATGTGGCCGTCCATGCCATAACAGATGGACGTGACACACCCACTCAGAGCGCTCCCAAACATCTAGCCAAAGTCCAAAAAACGATGGACCAACTGGGTATCGGTCGTATTGCCAGTATGTGCGGTCGGTATTGGGCAATGGATCGAGACCATCGCTGGGAAAGAACGGAGAAGGCTTACCGTCTTCTCACGGATCCTGACGTTGTCCCCAGTGAGGATGAACCGATAACAGCCTTAACGAACAGCTATGCCAATCAGATTACCGATGAATTTCTAGAACCTGTCCGTTTCTCCGACAATCCACTGAGAGATGGTGATGGTCTGGTGATGTTCAATTTCCGTCCCGATCGGGCCAGACAAATCATTCAAGCTCTCACACTCCCAACATTTCAGGGATTTACCCGCCTTCAACAGCCCAGTTTGGACGTTGTGACATTCACTCAATATGAAACCGATCTTCCTGTAGCAGTAGCATTTCCTCCTGAGTCATTGGACCAACTTCTGGGACAAGTTGTGGCAGACGCTGGTCTGAAGCAATACCGCACAGCAGAAACCGAAAAATATCCTCACGTCACTTACTTCATGAATGGGGGCATCGAACAACCACTAGATGGCGAACAACGACATCTCGTTCCATCACCCCGTGTGCCGACTTACGACCAAGCCCCCGAAATGTCCGCAGACACACTCACCGAGAGCTGTGTCGCTGCAATCCAACGGGGTGAACACTCCCTTGTAGTGATCAACTATGCCAATCCCGACATGGTCGGACACACAGGAATGATGGAGGCCGCAACACAAGCCATCGAAACCGTGGACCGGTGCGTTGGGAAACTCGTCGATGCTGTCGGCCAAATGGGTGGCACCATATTGATCACTGCAGATCATGGAAATGCAGAGCTGATGCAAGGACTTGATGGACAGGCGTGGACAGCACACACCACCAATCCCGTTCCGGTTATTTTAATCGAAGGCGAAAAGCGTAAAGTTGTTGGACTCGGCAATTCAATCAGCCTGCGTACAGGCGGAGGTCTAGCTGATATCGCACCTACACTTCTCCAATTGCTCAACCTGGAGAAGCCGGAATCAATGACAGGTAGATCATTGATTCAACCCATCGAAACAATTGCCCCAGCTACGGCCAAATTAGCCCAACCTGTATAGGTAAAACTCAAACATGCTCACAACAGTTCTCTCCTGGATTTGGATTGGTAGCGGGATTCTCTTAATCCTTCTTGTACTTTTGCACAGCCCTAAAGGTGATGGAATGGGTGGAATTGCCGCCAGCGGAAGTTCTTCATTCACCAGCTCAAGCAGTGCCGAAGCGGCGCTGAATCGCTTCACCTGGACCACACTGTCCTTTTTTCTGGCATTAGCGATCATTTTGAGCGCAGGCTGGCTAAAATAACATTACTGGGTTTTAAAACCGAGCAAAAGATCAGCGGATTACGTCCTTTGATTAAACTAATCTGCCAATGCAAAGATGCATTCAGCTGTTATTTAATCAATTAAAATCAAATAACAAGCATTGATTATAAAACTATTGATTCATCATGAATTGCAATCGAAATTCAATCAATACAATTTGCTCCTGAAAAATCTTGTTCCGGCAATTGCGACAAATCCCGACATTGCAGTTATCATACAATCAAACAATATAGCTGTCTTAACTCAACATCCAGCAATAGGCATCTAAAGTCAATCATCATTCTCCTTCGTCATCAGGAATCCAGCAACATCAAAAAAAAGCCCCCGTTTAAACGGAGGCTTTTCATTGGACATCCGAGAAGGACTTAGTAGTCGAAGTCGCCTCCCATGCCACCACCTGCAGGGGCAGCTTCCTTTTTCTCAGGCATATCGGCCACGATGCATTCCGTGGTCAGAACCATCCCAGCAATGGACGCGGCGTTTTGCAGACCCGAACGAGTCACCTTCGCTGGGTCAACAATGCCGGCACCGAGCATGTCAACGTATTCACCATTCGCTGCGTTGTAACCCTCGTTGAACGACTTGGCCTTGACGTTCTCAGCTACCACAGCACCATTCACGCCTGCATTTTCAGCAATACGCATCAGAGGTGCAGTCAGCGCGGAAGCGACAATGTTGGCTCCAATGAGCTCTTCACCAGATAAGTTGGCGGCAGCCCACTCCTCAAGAGCAGGAGCCATGTGAGCCAGAGTGGTTCCACCACCGGGGACAATGCCTTCTTCAACGGCTGCCTTTGTGGCATTGATGGCATCTTCAAGACGAAGTTTCTTGTCCTTCATCTCGGTTTCAGTAGCTGCCCCAACTTTTACAACGGCAACGCCACCAGCGAGTTTGGCGAGACGCTCCTGCAGCTTCTCTTTGTCATAGGTGGAGTCAGTCTCATCCATCTGCTTCTTGATCTGCTCACAACGAGCGCTGACAGCAGCCTCGTTGCCTTCTGCAACGATCGTGGTTGTATCTTTGTTGATGGTGACGCGACGAGCCGTGCCCAACATTTCAAGCTTGGCATTTTCAAGCTTCAAGCCCTGATCTTCGGTGATCAGTTGACCATTGGTGAGAACTGCCATGTCTTCGATCATCGCTTTGCGGCGGTCACCGAAACCTGGTGCTTTCACGGCTGCCACATTGAGGACACCACGAAGACGGTTCACCACAAGGGTGGCCAAAGCTTCTTTTTCAATATCCTCAGCGATGATCAGAAGAGGCTTTCCAGTTCTTGCAATTTGCTCAAGTACTGGAACCAGATCTTGTACCAGACCGATTTTTTTATCAGTTAAAAGAATGTAAGGCTCATCAAGAACCGCTTCCATTCTTTCAGTATCGGTTGCGAAATAAGGAGAGATATACCCCTTATCAAAGCGCATGCCCTCGGTGACTTCGAGTTCGGTCTCCATTGATTTCCCTTCCTCGAGAGAAATCACACCTTCCTTGCCGACCTTATCCATGGCGTCGGCAATCATTTTGCCAACTTCTTCATCATTGCCCGCGGAGATGGTACCAACTTGTGCAATCGCATTGCTGTCGGCAATTGGCTTTGCGTTTTCCTGGATTTTCCCAACCAGGAAATCAGATGCTTTATCAATACCTTTTTTGAGAGTAATGGCATTCGCGCCGGCGGCAACATTGCGAAGACCCGCTTTCACCATGGCATGTGCCAGGACTGTTGCAGTGGTTGTGCCATCACCAGCTGCATCATTTGTTTTGGATGCAGCCTGCCGGATCAGAGCAACACCAGTATTTTCGATGTGGTCTTCAAGCTCAATTTCCTTAGCAATTGTGACGCCATCGTTGATGATTTGAGGAGCGCCGAATTTCTTTTCGAGAACGACGTTACGCCCCTTAGGGCCGAGAGTAACTGCAACGGACTCGGCAAGAATGTCGATTCCTTTTTCAAGAGCGCGGCGAGCGTTCTCGTTGTAAATAATGCGCTTAGCCATGAGCGGCAGTTAAAGGTGTGTTTGAAAGATTTGAATGGATCTGAGGATAGGCTCAGTTTGATGTGCGGTTAGCCCACAACAGCAAGGATGTCTTTTTCTGAGAGGAGCACATACTCATCACTCCCTAATTTGATGTCAGTACCGGCGTACTTGCTGTAGAGAACTTTGTCGCCAACGCTAACTTCCGGAGTTTGACGACTGCCGTCGTCATTGGACTTTCCAGGCCCAACCTGAACAACTTCACCGACTTGAGGCTTTTCTTTCGCTGTATCGGGAAGGAGGATGCCGCCAGCGGTCTTTTCCTCTGACTCAGAGATTTTTACGAAGACACGATCTCCGAGAGGCTTAACGGTGGAGACGCTGAGGGAAACAGCTGCCATAAGGATTTGAGATGCGAGAACAAGGCGCTAGGCGCCACTGAGATCGGCGTGAGTTAGCACTCGAGACCGATGAGTGCCAAAACTAGATCCGGCGATGGACAAAGCACCAGCCGTTAATCGTGCGGGTGACCGAACAGCGTTGCCCTGTCAAGTCGGTGGTAGGGTTCTGCCGCTCAGGAAGGGATTGTCCTGTTGCGCGTCCCTCTCATTTCTCCTTACTTATGGCCGCTGCTGCTCCTGCCTCTACCGGTTCCAAAGGTGTTGTCCGTCAGGTAATCGGACCGGTTCTGGACGTGGAATTTCCAGCCGGCAAGCTTCCGAAAATTCTCAACGCACTTCGAATCGAAGGCACTAACACTGCTGGCGAAACCATCGGATTGACGGCTGAAGTCCAGCAACTTCTCGGCGATCACAGAGTTCGAGCGGTCGCAATGAGCGGCACCGATGTTCTCGTGCGCGGC
>WTGE01000015.1 GCA_011525445.1 Synechococcus sp. CO36386bin_37 | reverse complement strand
ATAGTTTGAGAAAATTGAGGATCTGCATATAGTCCTAAAATTAAATCCAATCCAGCCTGATTTGCCAGCTTAAGAGTATTTATAAGCCAGGTATCCTGGTCAAAGTTCTGGGAGCCAAAGGCAGTCCATTGAACGATGATCTGCTTGTATTTGCGGCGATTTGCTTCATGCCATATCTGCCGCCATTCGTCAGAAGTAACGCTACGATCTCGATTGAGAGGTTGATAAAAGAGTACCCCGTCAGCCTTTGACATAGCTGGCGACAAAAAGGTCGATAAAAGAGCAAGGGAAAAAGCAACACAACTGGGTGGAATAAGGAACTTCATAAGTTGAGCTGAAGACTCACCCTGACACCGGGTGTCTGCTGGTATAGATCTCCAGCCAATGGTTGCTGAAATTCAAATCGGGTCGTAATGCGACGTCGATATGCACGAAAATCATCCTCATCCAGCCAAAACTGCCAACGCAAACCAATGCCAAGACGAATATCGTACTCAGAATCCTGAAAGGCCATTTGAGAAAACAAGTAAGGGCTCAGTGTTTGTGCAACATCACCTGGTAGCTTCCAAGTCCGCCCCTGGGAGTAGCGATACAGACCAATTGACTGAGACTGCTCAACAAAAAAAGCAGTATCAAAGTAAAAATAACGCTCATTCCAAACATCTCTATCTTCCTTCCACTCAGCGCTCCAATTACCCTGATCTAAAATCGTTCCGTTCAGACGGAACAGTGCATCATCAGCCTCAAGATTGCCGAGCAAACCCTGAAAATACTCAGCATATAGGTTTACATTGAGATTGTAAAATGGCTGGTACCGAAGACCAAGACCACCAGAAGATTGAATTTCAACTTCAGACAGGCTAGATGTTGAAATTACTCTGCCATAGGCAAACAATTTGTGATCGAGAAACAACTTTCGATCATAACGAACCGAGCCGACAATACCTTGTTGATACTCCAAGAGCAAATCATCAATAACAAAACTATCAATTGTTTCGGGAGAGCCATACGGAGATACAGTTAGATCAACAAGATAGTAGTTACGACGAGATAGGGTTTCAAAATTACGCTTCAGGCCATAAATGCGTTGGCGTTGTGATGGCGTGTCCAATGGTTCTGTGCAACTCATAGGGTCTTGCTCAAGTTCAATTGCTCTTTTGTAATATCTAAGAGATGATTGAATGTCTCGACGCTCCTTAAAATGTTTGGCAATCTCAGCCTCTACTTCAGGATTACCATCACTGATATCACTAGCACGCAATAAAACTGCTAAAGCTTGATCATGAATATGAGGTTCAGGGTCAGTACTAAGAGTGAAACCATAATCACTTAAATAGCGAAAATTATCTGGATCAAGTTCATTCGCTGTCTTCAACCATTGGCGGGCCATGGGAAGGTTGCCATTGGCCCTGGCAAGCAAGCCGGCCTGGTAGTAATCAGATGCAGTCTGGCTTTCTGCGATGACTTCCATAAAACGCTCATAAGCAGTTACTAAGTCACCGAGCCCAGCAGCAATCAATCCTCCCATGCGCCATTCATCAATTCCAAGCCTTGAGATACGGTACCAATGCTTATTTGCGATCTCCAATCGGTCAAGTTCCAAGGAAACTTGGGCCATGCCAGCTTGCACAGAAGACTGGTCTTGCTCACTAACAGGTAAGCTCTGCCAAAGTTCATAGGCACGAGCCGGCTCACCACTAGAAGCCAGAGAAAAAGCCAACAGACTACGGGCATCAATACGCCCTAAAGAAAGTGCTTTCTGTAGATAGATAGAAGCTTCTCCTGGCCTCGTTGAAATTGCACACTCCCCGTAAGCAAACCATTCTCCAGGAGATGCTGTAGTTGCAGAGGTAAGGGTCAATTCAGGGAAGAGATCACATTCACCTTGACTAGCCAACTGCTCAAATAGGACTCCACGCTCATAAGCTGGCAGAAGGGGAGCAAGACGCTTCAGAAAAGAAGCAGTTGGAGAGCCAAGTTGAGCATAAAGATTAATAAGACGTTCAGCGAGAGCTGGTGGAATTGAGTGATTAGCATAATTATTTCTGACAAGACGTGCCTCTAGCAAGTCCAATGCTTCCTCAAAATAATTGAACTCAATAAGCCGAAAACTCAACTCATCAAGTGACAAGGGAGGCAATGGAGGGGGATTTAATGTTGCCTGAGCTAAAGCCAAGCGCTCCTCAATTAGATTAGTAAAACGCGGATCATCTT
>WTGE01000396.1 GCA_011525445.1 Synechococcus sp. CO36386bin_37 | reverse complement strand
GTTCATGCCGGCGAATTGACTCCAGTCTTCTTTGGATCGGCTATGACCAATTTTGGTGTTCGTCCTTTTCTCGATGCCTTCATGGACATGGCACAAAAGCCCGTAGCGCGAATCGGTACAGAAGGACCTGTTGACCCGTTGAGGTCAGACTTCAGTGGCTTTGTATTCAAACTTCAAGCGAATATGGATCCACGGCACCGAGATCGTGTTGCTTTTGTTCGCGTTTGTAGTGGTCGTTTCGAGAAGGATATGGCCGTGCGTCATGCCAGGACAGGTCGTACGATACGACTCTCCAGACCTCAGAAATTGTTTGGCCAAGATAGGGCTGTGGTGGAAGATGCTTATCCAGGTGATGTAATCGGACTCAATAATCCAGGTATGTTTTCAATTGGAGATACTCTTTATACAGGTTCAAAAATTGAATATGAAGGAATTCCTTGCTTTAGTCCAGAAATTTTCAGCTGGTTGCGAAATCCCAATCCTTCTGCCTTCAAAAACTTTCGCAAGGGTGTGAATGAGCTGCGGGAAGAGGGTGCAGTGCAGATCCTTTACGACATAGATGAAAGCAAACGTGATCCGATTCTTGCTGCTGTTGGTCAGTTGCAATTGGAAGTGGTTCAGCACCGTTTGGAAAATGAGTATGGAGTGGAAACCCGTCTGGAGTCCCTCGGTTTTCAGGTGGCCCGTTGGGTGACTGGTGGCTGGTCATCGTTGGAACGAATCGGTCGAATTTTTAACTGCAAGACCGTAAGAGATGCCTGGAATCGTCCTGTCTTGTTATTCAAAAATGAATGGAACCTGAATCAACTGGTGGAAGAGCATCCAGACCTTGACCTCAGTACTGTCGCTCCAGTTGTGAGTGGTGTGGAGCCCATCAGTCTTTAAGGTCAACGTAATCCACTCGCAACATTGCTTCACGTTCGCCAGACTGATCAGCATGGATCTGTTCGTAGCGCGTCACGTTTGGCTCTTGCGACCCTGCTCTGATGGAGGGACAGAATACGTTTGTTTTCGTCCCAAACAGGATCGTGTTGAGGTTCTTGAGGGTTATCACCTTCCGCCTCAGATGCCTCTGATCAAACGACGGAAATGGTTGGATGGTTCAGATGTTTCCCACTGCCGCCAACTTCTTGAGAATGTTCATGGTTTCAAATGTGGTCAACCCCTGTTTTGATTCGAGTCGATTCGTTCAGTTGACGCCTTCTCTCGATACGCTCAATACTGACTGATTTGAATCCATGGCAGCAGGGGTTGATTTTGGCTCGAGCTCAGAATCCCAAGATCCTTATGAGAGGCTAGGAATTTCTTCTGACGCTGGTTTCGAAGAAGTACAGCAAGCACGAGAAACATCATTAGCGGCTGCTGGCGATGACCCAATGGCAGGAGCTCGGATCGAATCCGCTTATGACGACGTCCTGATGGGACGTTTGCGCGACCGACAATCAGGCACCATGAGTGCGGCTGCGGTCAATGCTTCTCGAATCGAGAGCCAAGCAGCTTCATCGGCAACAACTTCCCCGGCTGCGTCATCGTCCCTGCTGACCAGGATTCGCAGTTTTTCTCTCCCAAGCTCAAATGCCAGTTCAGGAGGGTGGGTGCCGGAACTGAGTTTGGTGCAAGGCCAAGGTTTAGTCGTAAGGCTGATTGCTGCTGCTGTGGGTCTTCTCTTTCTCGTAGCTGTTCCTACAGCTGTTGACCTTGTGCTCGCTCTGGCCACGATCGGACTGATTATTTCTCAGGTGAAGCGTGGAAGACGCCCACTCGGTGCGTTCGGCTGGAGTTTGGCACTGGTTGCTCTTGGTCTTGTTCTCGGATCGATTCTCAGCGCTTTGTTTGCAAGCCAAACTCTTTCACCGCTCGGGTCCATACTGTTGGAAGCTCTACCTGCATACATTGTCGTGATTGCCGGAATTTTAATGTTATAGAATTTTTAACCAACATTTTGTTGTTAATTTAAATTTGGATTCACAAATTTTCAATTAATTCACAAAGTTCGCTCTCTGTGACTTTATAAATCTCACTGCAGAAGTGGCAGGTGAGTTCAGCTCCCTTGTCTTCATGAAGCATTTGGAGTAATTCCTCTTTTCCAAATAAAGTAAGAGCATTAAGGCTCCTTTTTCTGCTGCAAGGACAATGAAATTGAATGGTTTGAGTAGGTTCCCCAGCGGGGATTGGTTTAGGATCTAAATCTGGAAAAACGTCTTGAAGCAAATCCTCCAGATGATCCTGACACTTTTTAAGTGGGTGCTGAAGTTTTTGATTTCGCGGCATCGTTCCTCAAGTAAAGCAACAAGTGCAGGCTCTTCGGCAGCCTTGGGGAGCACCTGTACCAACAATCCGCCACTGCATTCTAATCCTGATTGATTGATTGTTTCTCCGACAAATACTGCTGATGGAGTTTGTTCTGAGTGCAACAGATAGGAAGCCACATCTTCTCCAATTCCCCCTTTGACCAGTTCAACAGTGCTGCTGAAAGGTTCACCTTTGCCTTCGTCTCGGACAACGTGCAAATACCCCGTCCCTGCAGCTGCATTGAAATCAAAGCTGTAGTGACCCTCTTCATCCTCGATGGGATCTAATTCCAGTTCGGGGTGTCCGACATAACCCCTTACGCGACCATCCCGACCGGCATCAACGAACAGTCCGCCGATGGGTCCGTCTGAGCCAATCCTTAAGTTCACGCGCCCATGACGCACTTTCATGGAGCTTGCCAGCAGAAGGCCAGCACTCATCCCTCGGCCGAGCATGACCGTTGTGAGGTACGACAAGCCGTGACGACGTCTTGCTTCGCGAGTGGCTTGCGTCGTTGTGACAGCCACGATCCTGATGCCCCCGCCAGCTGCAGTGGCACGGACTAGGCAGTCACCCATAACAATTGATGTTCACAGCGGCAATGGTGACAGAGCGCGTAGACGTCCATCCTGCAACTGCCAACGGTTTCCATTCCAACCCTCAAAGAGATCCGGTTCATGGGTCACCACAATCAGCAGCAGGTCATTGGCAAGGTCTTGCAGCAGCTCGAGTACTTCGACCCGCACAGACCAATCAAGCCCTGCTGTGGGTTCATCCAAAAGCAGAACCTGGGGGTGACGCAGCAATTGCACTGCCAAGGCTAGGCGCCGTTGCTGTCCACCGCTCAAGCGCTCAGGTGCCTGTTTGAGATCCGCCCCAGACAGGCCTACTCGATTGAGAACACGAGCCTGCTCTGCGTTGGTGAGCCTTCTGTGACCGAGCTTGAGTTCTTGAGCAATGTTTAATCCCAGAAAATGCCGTTCAGGGAATTGAAAAACAACGCCACAGAGCCATCGTCTTTGTCGTCGCGTCAGTGTTTCACTTTTCCAGAGGATCGATCCCTGTTGTGCACCGGCCAAGCCACTGATGATTTCGATCAGGCTGGTTTTGCCGCTGCCGCTGTTTCCTGAAATCAAAACAGGAGTACCTGGAGCTGCTTTCAGATTGATGTTGTTCAGAACAACATGCTCGGAGGTTGCTGGTTGATATCTGATCTCGTTCAGTTCCAGCATTGGGCGTCAGCAGGTTTGTGAACAGACACACGTTTGACAGCATGATGGATCATTCCTGTGGCCGATCTCCTGAGGGGTAGCGATGATGCAACAGTCTTCAGCCGATCATGCACGTTCGTTTTCGAGAAGTTGATCCCTTCAATTGCTGGGTATGGATTCGTTTCAGTGAGGTCCCCAGTCAAGGGGAACGCAATTATGTGGACGGTGTCTTTGACAGTTGGTATGTGATTGGCAGGTTGGGCGGTTTTAATGCCGAAAATCTTCAAGTGCATGAAGAGGCCGAAGACCTTAGTTTTATCGCTTACGACAATGAGGATGCCTCGTCAGCCATGCCGGCCCTGATGCATAACATGGGCCAATTGGAATATCACCAAGAATGGGCCCGGTGTTGGCTGGACCTGGGTACCAGTGACGGAATTGCTCTCGATATCTTGATCAATGCTCTTCAACAACTCAATTCAGATGTCGTGAAACTCGATGAATTGCTGATTGGTGGTGTCAATGAGGATTGGCCCGTCGATGACCATCCAGACAGCGTGTTTCCAAGCTTGAACTGACGTTTTGTTAAATTGGAGCGTCCTATTCAATCCGCACACCTGTCTGTTTCGGGTGCTGGACGTTGTGACTTGAGTTTTTGCTCAACACACGCCAAACCTGGCAGGTGGAGGCGAACCCGAAACCCTGAACAACTATGGCTGTCGTCACTCTCGCAGAGATGATGGAGGCTGGTGCCCACTTTGGGCACCAGACTCGTCGTTGGAATCCCAAGATGTCGCGCTACATCTATTGCGCGCGCAACGGTGTTCACATCATCGATCTCGTGCAGACCGCCGTCTGCATGAATAATGCCTACAAATGGGTTCGTTCAGCTGCCAGGAGTGGCAAACGTTTTCTTTTTGTTGGCACCAAGAAACAGGCTTCTGAAGTTGTGGCTCACGAGGCCCTTCGCTGCGGCTCGTCCTATGTGAATCAGCGCTGGCTTGGCGGAATGCTGACCAACTGGACCACGATGAAGGCCAGGATCGACCGTCTCAAGGATCTTGAAAGAATGGAGTCCAGTGGTGCAATCGCCATGCGGCCCAAGAAGGAGGGAGCTGTTCTGCGACGTGAACTTGAGCGCCTCCAAAAATATCTGGGGGGCCTTAAAAACATGCGTCGTCTCCCGGATGTTGTGGTTCTTGTTGACCAGCGCCGTGAAACCAATGCCGTGCTCGAAGCTCGCAAGCTCGACATTTCCCTGGTCTCCATGCTGGACACCAATTGCGACCCTGATCTCTGCGAGGTTCCCATTCCTTGCAATGACGACGCCGTCCGCTCAGTTCAGTTGGTGTTAAGCCGTCTTGCTGACGCCATTAATGAAGGTCGTCATGGCGGCCAGGATGGCCGTGGCGACGATGGTCAGAGCTGATTATCAGCTCCCAGACAATTGTTATTAGGGCCGCTACGACGTTACGCCGTAGCGGCATTCTTCTAGACCTCCCCTTAGACCTCTCCACTAGATCTCCTCATGGCGGCCGTTTCAGCCAAGCTGGTTAAAGAACTGCGCGACAAGACCGGCGCAGGAATGATGGATTGCAAAAAAGCCCTGGCGGAAACCAGTGGCGATACAACGAAAGCCATTGAGTGGCTTCGTCAGAAGGGCATTGCAAGTGCCGAGAAAAAATCTGGTCGTGCTGCTGCAGAGGGGGCGATCGGTAGTTACATCCACACAGGAGCGCGTGTTGGTGTGCTCCTTGAACTCAATTGTGAGACGGATTTCGTTGCCCGTGGCGATCTCTTCCAAGGACTGCTTCGTGATGTTTCGATGCAAATCGCAGCCTGTCCCAATGTGGAATACGTCTGCACTGATGACATCCCCCAGAACATCATCGATCGTGAAAAATCAATCGAAATGGGACGCGATGATCTCGACGGCAAGCCAGAGCAGATGAAGGTCAAGATTGTGGAGGGTCGCATTGGTAAACGTCTGAAGGAGTTGTCCCTTCTGGATCAACCGTTCATTCGTGACAGTTCCATGTCCGTAGCTGACCTGGTGAAGGAGGTTGCCGGAAAGATCGGTGAAAATGTCAAGGTTCGACGGTTTACCCGCTATACCCTGGGCGAGGGCATTGAAATCGAACAGGTGGATTTTGCGACGGAAGTGGCCTCGATGACGAATGGCTGATTTTGACAGCTGAGACACATTTCACGAGCGGCTACGACGCCAATGAACAGCTGCGACGGCTTCAGGAACGAAGCCGTCGACTTGCTCCTTTGCTGTATCGGGAGCAAGCGCTCTATTTGCAACTCGTGCGTGAGTTGTTGGTTCCCAGTGTTCGCAATGCTGTTGGGTATGTGTTGTGTGAGCGTGGGGAACGTCTTTCGCGACTCTCCACCCAACAACAGTCAAGTCTTCAAAAGACTTTTGATGGCATCGTTCAGCGTTGTATGAGCTTGCTGACCATTGAGCAGCTCATGGATCTGTCCAAGCGTCTCCAGAAGGAATCATTGGAATTTCGCCAACAGGCTCAACTTGAGGTGAACCAATCCCTTCAGTCAGCAGAGCACCGTGAATCGGTTGCACTTCATCATGATGGCATCGAACTCAGTCTTACCCCTCCCATTGAGCATCCTGATCTGCTCGAAGGGTTGTTGCCTCGACCGGATCAAGAGGCAGAATCGCAAGATTCCTCCACGGTCTTTTCTGAGGGTCAGCAACCGACTGCTCAGGATCCCCCCGACTCGGAGACTGAAGGCAGCCCATCAAATCTGGATCTGTTGCGCTCACTGTTTTTGATGGCCGGTGAGGCGATGCAGCAGGGCGATCCTGCCGCTGAACCCCCCAACTCCGATTCCGACATCACGGAGCTGGCTGGATCCGTGAGGCAGGTCGGTCAGCAGAACGAAGCCTTGCTTCCCTCCATGCCGATGGATCTCGTGATCTGGTTGGACGGACAGGATGCGGCTCTGACTCGAAGAATTCGCAATTTGTCCCATGCTCTCAACATTGAATTATTAAGAGCAGGACTGGTGAACAGCCTTCTTCCAACAACGCTTCTGGATGCAGCGCTTGCAGGGCAATTGCAAGCCCTGCCCTCGCCGTCCAATCTTCTTCGGCTCAAGCTTCCATTGCCCATACCGTCTCAGGATCAACCCCTGGAAATTCTCAGTCTGTTGATCAAACCTGCAGACCTCGAGTACGACAATGTTTCGTTGCGACATAGCCGCTATCGGTTACGCCAACATCGAAGTCATTTGCTCACAATGGTGCGTCAACAGCGGCATTGGCAGGGCCGTGTCACCAGTCAGGAGGTGCAAAAACAGTGGTGGCCCAATCCGCCGACGACAGGTCAGCACTAAGCCCGGCGCTTGATCGTCAGGCCTTGGATTGTGTCCAGGCTTGGTTGCGACCTCTGCAGCAGTCTCTGTCTCTGGAAGCAGAACGAGGATTTGTTGATCTACAGGGACGTAGGGAACATTTTCATTCGTTTTTGAGTCGGCAACTGTCCACACCCCCACCAGTGCCGCTGCCCAAGGACAGTCGGGACCGTCTCCAAGCATTGGCGAGAGAGTTTGCCTCTTATCCCGAACTCAGTGATTCCGGACGCAGAAGGCTGGTTACAGGGACGCGTCAATGGCTTCACGGTCTTCGCAGTCGGCTTGAACCCTCATCCCCGATGGCACCACCGCGGATCACCGTGTCTTCGAGGTCCTCGACACATGAGAGAGCGAACCGATCGGCGCCGATACCCTTCGAGTTTGATCTGGAATCGCCGCTGGCCAGGATTCGAGGCATTGGACCCAAGCAGGCAGAGCGGCTGGCGAGCCTCGGGCTCCTTCTGGTTCGGGATTTGCTCCAGCACTATCCCCGTGACTATGTGGATTACTCCGCTTTGCGCAGAATTGAAGCGCTGGAAGCTGGGGAGACCGCCACAATTGTTGCCACGGTGCGCCGAGTCCATGGCTTCACCAGCCCGCGCAATCCGAATCTCTCGATTATTGAGCTCCAGCTTCAAGACCCCACAGGTCGCATCAAAGTGACGCGTTTCCTGGCGGGGAAACGCTTCAGCAACCCTGCTTATTTGCACGGTCAGACTCGTCAGTATCCCGTCGGTTCCACTGTGGCTGTCAGTGGTTTGGTGAAAAGTGGTCCCTATGGCATCAGCTTTCAAGATCCTTTGATCGAGGTGATGGAGAGTGCCAATGCCCCTTTACGTTCTCGCCAAATTGGCAGGCTGCTGCCGGTGTATCCCCTCACGGAAGGTCTCACTGCCGATCGTTTTCGCAGCTTGGTGGAAGCGGTCTTGCCAGCAGCGCATCGTTGGCCCGATCCACTGCCGGCGGCACGTCGTCAGTCCCGTGGCCTGTTGTCTCGCGATCAAGCCCTGGTAGCCATCCATCGACCCGACAGCAGGGACGAGTTGCAGCGAGCCCGTCACCGTCTTGTTTTTGATGAATTTCTATTGCTGCAACTCAGCTTGATGCTGCGACGAGCTGCCTTGCGTCAACGTTCGGCTCCTGTCCTTCCGAAGAATCTGGATCAGGACGGTTTGGTGGGTCGATTTTTATCCCTTCTGCCGTTTGAGCTGACGGGAGCACAGCGGCGTGTGCTCTCGGAGATTGAACAGGATCTTGTGCGCCCTGAACCGATGGCGCGCCTCGTTCAAGGCGATGTGGGCAGCGGTAAAACCGTTGTGGCGATCGCTGCGTTACTTCGGGCTGTGGAAGCGGGTTGGCAAGGAGCCTTCATGGCTCCGACAGAAGTGTTGGCTGCTCAGCACTACCGAAGTCTGTGCAACTGGTTGCTCCCACTGCATGTCACCGTCGAGTTGCTCACCGGGTCCACACCACGCAGCAGACGGCGCCAGATTTTGAATGATCTGGCTGGGGGCAACCTGCGCATTCTTGTGGGCACCCATGCTCTCCTGGAAGATCCCGTGGCCTTCGATCGCTTGGGTCTGGTGGTGGTTGATGAGCAACATCGCTTTGGGGTGCGCCAACGCAACCGCCTTCTTGACAAGGGCTTACAGCCTCACTTGCTCACCATGACGGCCACGCCGATTCCTCGCACGCTGGCGCTTTCACTTCACGGTGATTTGGATGGCAGTCAAATTGATGAGTTGCCTCCTGGGCGAACCCCGATTCGCACCCAGGTTGTGAAAAGTTCGGATCGGGACGAGGCCTATGACCTCATTCGAGAGCAGGTGCTTCAAGGGCAGCGGGTGTATGTGGTGCTTCCGTTGGTGGAAGAGTCCGAAAAGGTGGACTTGCGTTCAGCGGTTGATGTGCATCGTCAGCTCTCGGAAGAAGTGTTTCCACAGTTCAGTGTTGGGTTGCTACATGGACGACTGGCCAGTGCCGACAAACAGTCTGTGATCGCTGATTTTGCGATTGGAACGACTCAGATTCTCGTATCGACCACGGTTGTGGAAGTGGGGGTGGATGTCCCCGAAGCCAGTGTGATGGTGATCGATCATGCCGACCGCTTCGGTCTTGCACAGTTGCATCAGTTGCGTGGACGCGTTGGTCGTGGCGCTGCTGCCTCCTATTGCCTGCTTGTGAATGACAGCCGTAATCCCTTGGCCAGACAACGGTTGGAAGTTCTGGTTCGTTCCAATGATGGATTCGAAATTGCCGAGATGGATCTCCGGTTTCGCGGTCCTGGGCAGGTGCTCGGGACGCGCCAGTCGGGCTTGCCAGATTTGGCACTTGCCAGCCTGTCGGACGATGGCTCTGTTCTGGAGGAAGCGCGGGACGAGGCGGAAAGCATCCTGAAGGAGGATCCTGATCTCGAGAACCACGAACAGATTCGTGTGCTTCTTGAACAGCAGCGCAAGCGGGCTGCAGCGGCTGTTCAGCTCAATTAGTGCTGGAGCCTTTTGCAATGCCTCCCAGGACATGGCAGCCTGCTCACTTTGCATCTGCTGTTTTAAACCGATGCAGCGTCCATGGCACACCGTTTCGATCCATGATTGTGGTGAACCGGTACAACCATTGCGGTCTCTTGTGCACTGCCTGGAGCCGCATCCCTACGTGGAACTGGGAGCCCCCTATGGGAACGGTGATCCGTTCTGTCTTCGTCAAGGGGTCAGGAGTCGTTTGCTCTCTGCCCAGGTTCATCTCACAACGTTGACACTGAAGGATGGAGGCCAGCCGCTGCGCTTGGCTGTTTTTGATGCTTGGAGACCCTTATCGGTTCAGGCATTCATGGTGCATCAAGCCGTCAAGCAGGAGTGTTCACGGCGAGGAATTGATTCCGATGATCCTGATCAGAAGGACATGCTGAGCAGCGTTCATGAAGAGGTTTCCAGGTTTTGGGCGCCACCGAGCCCTGATTTATGCACTCCACCACCTCACAGTACGGGTGCGGCTGTGGACCTGACTTTGATGGATGCAAACGAGGAGGTGCTGGATTTGGGTGGCGAAATCGATGCCATTGGACCTGAATCCCTACCCCTCCACCATGCAGCAGAAGCAGAGGAAACTCCCGATGGAGAGGCCGCTTTATTCCACGAACGACGGTGCCTGCTGCATTGTGTGATGACTGAAGCGGGATTCGTTCGCCATCCCAATGAATGGTGGCATTTCAGTTTTGGTGATCAACTCTGGGCATGGACCGTCAACGCGGACCATGCGATTTATGGACGTGATCAACGGCTGTTCAGTCTTGAGACTTGAGCATGTCTTGAACAGCTGCATCACCAAGCTTGGTGATGTGTTCTCCGAAGCCACGCCGTCCTCCGGCCTCTTTCCAGCTCAATAGAAGAGGTTCAAGAGTCGTTTCAAGGTCTTCCAGGGGCATTTTCTGCAGAAAAGGACGCGCCAGTCGTTGGAGATTGGCGCTTCCCCCAAGCCAGAGTTGATACTGATTAACTCCACTTCCAACGAGAGCCAACTCAGCCATGTAGGGACGAGCGCATCCATTGGGACAACCGGTCATGCGAACCAGGATCGATTTATCAATTTCGAGTTCAGTCAACTGGGTCTCAAGGCGGTTGAGAAGGGATGGAAAAACCCTCTCCGATTCTGTGATCGCCAGACCACAGGTTGGCAGGGCAGGACAAGCGATGGCATGGCGCTCCAGGGGAGCTGGACCCTCACCTGGTTCGACGCCCAGCGCCTGAAGTTCTTCGCGGATTGCTGGACGCTGAGCGGTGCCGATGTTGCAAAGCAGCAGATCCTGATTAGGTGTGAGCCGGATTTCTATTTGGAATTTTTCAACAATTTGCCTTAATCCGATTTTGAAATCACCACTCACTCTCCCGCAAAGAAGAGGT
This sequence comes from Synechococcus sp. CO36386bin_37, assembly GCA_011525445.1. Next base: position 1,322 of record WTGE01000396.1, on the reverse strand, counting down.
ATACCTACAAACCAATGCCCTGCTTTGGTGCGATGCCAGCCGAGGTAATCCTCAAGTTTGGCTTTAGGTTCATTCCGTAATTGTTGTATTCGGCTTTTGAAATAACGAGTTTTCAATTCGTCTCGGAACCAGTCAATGCCTCGATCCTGGAGAAGATATTTCATGCGGGCATGACGGCGCAATCGACGGTCACCGTGATCGCGTTGCAGCGCGAGGATGGATTGCACTAGATCAAAGATGTGTTCCGCTTCCACGTAACCGAGTGGATCGGCAATGCGAGCAAAAGTTTCCTCTTTGTTGTGGGTTCGGCCCATACCGCCTCCCACATAAACGTTGCAGCCCTTGAGAGTCCCAGAGGGATCGGTGAAGGCCACAAGACCGATATCTTGAGTGAGGAGATCGACAGAATTGTCGCCTGGAACGGTTACCGCAACTTTGAATTTGCGCGGGAGATAGGTGTCCCCATAAAGAGGTTCATTCTCGCTTTTTGAAAACACTCCACCCTCACGCTGGCGTGAACGTGCTGAATTCACAGCTTTGGAAGGGCGAATGCGATAGCTGAGATCACCATCAACCCAGAGATCCAGGAAGGAGGATTCCGCGGCTTCGGGGCTGAGCAGATCTGCAATCTCATCGGCAAGCTTCCGTGCCGCTGGATAAGCGCCCCTTTCGTAGGGTGCAGCTGGTGCCATCACGTTGCGGTTGATGTCTCCGCAGGCTGCCAATGTGGAGCCCAGATTGCGCACGATCGTGCCGATCACCTCCTTGAGGTCGGCTTTGGGAATGCCGTGCATTTGAAACGCCTGGCGCGTGGTTGCCCGAAGGGTGCCGTCGCCGATGCGATCGGCCAGCTCATCCATGGCGAGGTAAAGCTGGGCAGGAATCCTTCCAGCTGGGCTGCGCAATCGCAGCATCATTTGCCAACTCTTGTCTTTACCTTTCTCGCGCCTGTCCCGATCGTCTTGCTGATAACTCCCGTGAAACTTCAGAATCTGCAGTGCGTCCTCGCTGAAATAGGGCGCATCATTGCTTAACTCTGTAAGTAAGGGTTCACGCAGATAATGGCTGTCGATCTTGCGTTGTTCCGCCTTCGGTAGCTTCGCGGAAGCGGCATTTTCATGTTCTGCAAACACTTCGCTTGGCTGACTCACTGATACGGCTGCTGGCGACACTATGAAACTAGCGAACGGCTTCCAATAAAGTTGCGAACTGCTCGAGCCTCCTGCGTGCCCTCAACATTCCTCCTTGAAATCGGTACCGAGGAACTACCTGCAGAGTTTGTTCGCTCAGCCTTGGGGCAGCTTCACCAGTCTGTGGTGAGC
>WTGE01000253.1 GCA_011525445.1 Synechococcus sp. CO36386bin_37 | reverse complement strand
ATCGCATCGTTGAGGAGGCCAATCATGCCTTCCACCTGAACATGAACATGTTCAAGGAGCTGGAAGGCAACCTGGTCGCGGCCATCGGCAAGGTGCTGTTTGGTTTCCTCACCCGTCGTCAGCGGGCCGGTAGTACGGAAGCTGCGGCTGCCTGATACATCCGTGCTCAACATTCCAATTAGGGTTCTGGTGCCTGGCACCGGGGCCCATTTTCGTTGTGGTGGCTTGAGCGTCTCTTTGCAGACTGCTCGGTTGTTGTCTCGCTTACGGCCCACCGATGTGGTTACTTATCGCCGGCGACAACCAGATCATCCGTTTCTTGATGACCTGCTTAGTCAGCAAGATGCGCCAGGGAATGCTCTTTGGATTGTGAGCTGGGGCTTTGATGTACCTCAGCTCTTGCGGAAGCTCAAGGGACGCCCTGTTGCTTATCAGGCCCATAGCAGTGGCTATGGCTTTGATTTGCCCCCAGGGGTGCCGGTGTTGGCTGTTAGTCGCAACACTCTTGGCTATTGGGGTGACCGTGCTCCGCATAATCCCTTGTTTTTAGTGCCAAATGCACTGGAGCCAGTTTGGTTTGAACATGGTGCACGTCACCTGGCTGCGAATTCCCGTCCACTGGATGTATTAGTGCAACGCCGCAAAAGCAGTGACTATGTGCTCAGAAAGTTGGTTCCTGCGCTGCGGGCTAGGGGTTTGCGGGTAGAGGTGCAAGATGGCTGGGTGGACGATTTGGTGGATCTGTTCAACAACGCCAAGGTCTACATATATGACTCGGCTGAACATTGGCGCGCTGTCGGTGTGAGTGAGGGATTTGGTTTGCCCCCCCTGGAAGCCATGGCTTGCGGGTGTGTGGTGTTCAGCAGCATCAACCATGCGCTGGCCGACACATTGACGCCTGGTGAAATCGGTCATCAAATTGGTTGCGGAAGCCTTGATCACGATGTAAGTCGCATCGTTGCTGCTACCGCTGAACCAGCGAATTGGTCTCTATCTACTGAGGAGCTGAATATGTTTCTAGAGACTTATTCCGAGTCTGCCTCGCTGGAACGTTGGCATAATGTCTTGCTGCGGTTGGATGCCTTGCTTCCAATGCTTGCTAACGGCGTGGTGTTGAAGTCGAAGCCCCTCTGGCGCCAGCGCTTAAAGCGTTATGTCCGAGGTTTTTCGCGGGTGCTCAATCGCGTGCGTAGTTGGCCCGTTCGTTGTCTGTAGGGAAGTATGGGCAAAGAGGTCTAAGTTTTGATTATTTCTGAAAGATGATATTTTTATTGGGCGTTGCGCTGGCTTGATTGTTCCTTGTTTTTTAACGGTGCAGTCGTCTGAACTGTCCAATTATGGAATTAGTGCCAGCGGTTGTTGGAGCGTTCGCCAATCTCAGTGATGGTATTAATCTAGGGCGACTGAGGGCGTGATGGCGGATTTTGTAGTTCTCGCAACCGCAGATTGGGACCATCCGCTTTGGACCAATAAACAGCACACAGCCCTGACTCTTGCTGCTGCGGGACACAGGGTGCTCTATGTCGAGTCCCTTGGCATTCGCCTGCCTCGAATCGCTGCTGCGGATAGCACTCGCATTTTTCGTCGCTTGCGTCGTCTTTTGCAATTGCCTCGCAAACGAGAAGAACGGTTGTGGGTGTGGTCACCTCCTGTGTTACCAGGTGGCCACGGCGGTCTTGCTCTTCGGCTCAATCGCCTCCTGCTTCGTAGCGGTCTGGACCTCGCTTGCAGTTGGCTTGGGTTTACTAAGCCGATTCTCTGGACTTACAACCCCCTCACGATTCTCTATCTCGATCCAAAGAGCTTCGCGAGCAGTATTTATCACTGTGTGGATCGCATTCAGGATCAGCCTGGAATGCCTGTGAATCGTATTGAAGCTAGTGAGCAAGAGTTATCGCGGGCCGTGGATGTGGTGTTCGTCACATCGCCGCAACTGCAAGTCAGTCACCGGCAGTGGAACCGTCACACTTTCTTCTTCGGAAATGTGGCTGATCATGCCCATTTCAGCCGCGCTCGGTTGGGAGATGCTGCGGGCCCTTTGGCTTGTCCTGAGCGACTACATCATCTAGCTCGACCCAGGCTGATGTTCATGGGCGCCATTGATGCCTACAAACTTGATTTGGGCTTGTTACTTCAGTTGGCTCGACGCAACGCTGATTGGACATTTGTGTTGATCGGACCGGTAGGCGAGTGTGATCCCTCCACGGACGTGAGG
>WTGE01000175.1 GCA_011525445.1 Synechococcus sp. CO36386bin_37 | reverse complement strand
GAGCCTCTCCGCTCAAACCAACGCCTCGATGACGCATCGACAACAGCTCTGCATCGAGAATTCGAATTTGGGCGCGGTCGAGTGGGGCTTTGGGATTCTTCAGAAGTCTTTCCAGCGCAGCATGAATGATTTGGCTTTGGCCAGCACGGTTGCCAAACCGCACCACGTCCGGTTGCTGTGCTGCGTGAGCTTCACGCAATTCGGCGCTGTTGCAGACAGAGTTGAGATGTCCCACCACTCCCCAACTCCAGCGCAGGCGTTCTCCAAGTTGGTGAAGCGGGGTCATCACTTCATCCCAACTCAGAGGAGCTTCCTCCGATAATCGACGTTGAAGCCTGGCCTCGAGCTCGCTGAACTGGTCACTCAACTCAGCCAGCAGTGATGGGATATGGGATTGAACCTGGGAAGCATCGATGGCTTCGAAGTGCGGAATGCCGTGTCCTCTCAACAATTCAGGTGTCGTCATCGCTGTCAGCCCGCCGGCAGCAGGGTTGTGAGGGCTACCAGGCTATGGGTGCCGAGATCACTTGCGAGAGCATCGGTGGCCGCTTCGTAGAAATCCATGGCGACACGAGGCCAAATGCCGATCACCAGAGTCGGAACCATCAGGGTGAGACCAATCAGTAGCTCCCGTTGGCGCATGTCATCGATAAAGGCCAAAGCTGGAATGCGGGGTCCAAAGAACACGCGTCTGCACATCGACAGAAGATAAATCGGGGTTAAGACCAGCCCAATCGCCGCAATGACAATGGTGGTGACACGAAACAGGGTCGTGAAATTCTCTTGACTCGTGATGCCAAGGAAAATTGTGATCTCACTGATGAATCCGCTCATTCCAGGTAGTGCAAGCGATGCAAGCGAGCTGGCGAGGAAAAAAGCAAAGGTGATCGGCAAGACTTTGGCGAGCCCTCCCATGTTTGGAATGGACAGGGTTTTTGTGCGTTCGTAAAAACAACCTGTCACGAAGAACATGGCTGCTGCAATCAATCCATGGCTGATCATTTGCAGCATGGCGCCACTCAAACTGAGGGCATCAACGGCACCGATTCCAAGCAGAACAAAACCCATATGACTGACGGAGCTGCAAGCAATCCTTCGTTTGACATTGTCTTGCGCGAATGCGTTCAACGCTCCATAGATGATGTTGACGATCCCCAAAACGATGAGGGCAGGTGCCAAGACCAGATGCGCATCGGGAAGCATTTGAACATTGAAGCGAAGCAAGGCGTAACCGCCCATTTTCAGCAACACTCCGGCTAAGAGCATGGAAACGGGGGCATTGGCTTCCCCGTGGGCATCTGGTAGCCAGGTGTGCAGAGGGAACATGGGAAGCTTCACGCCGAAGCCAACAAGGAATCCCAGATAACAGAGCAACCCAAAGGTTCCTCCTGGGGAGCGTGCCGCCAGTTCGGTGAGGTTGAGGGTGAACGTTTCCCCGGAAAGGGCTAACGCCAGCCCGCTGATCAAGATCAGCAGGGACGCAACCGCCGTGTAAAGGATGAATTTGGTGGCGGCATACTGCCGATTGCTCCCCCCCCAGATGGCAATCAGGAGATAAACCGGTACCAGTTCAAGTTCCCAGGCCAGGAAGAAAAGGAGAAAGTCTTGTGATAGGAAGACCAAGCCTTGAGCTGAAGCTTGAACAAGAAGCAGTCCGAAATACAGCTTGGTTTTGTGATTGACGTTCCAGCTGGCCGCAACGGACAAGAGCGTGACAAGACCGCTCAGTACGACAAGAGGCGCTGACAATCCATCCGATCCCAAAGACCATTCCAATCCGATGGAGGGGACCCAGCTCACCCTCTCCACAAGTTGAAGACTGCTGTCAGTGGGGTCGAAATGCTGGCTGAATACCACCAACATCAGAACCAGGTCGACCAGTAAAACGCCGATGGCAAGGTTGCGTGGCCACGGTGATTGCTGCTTTTCATCTCCTGGCAGCAATGGCATCAACAAAGCCATCGCAGCAGGGAGGAGCACGATGAGAGAGAGCCAGGGGAACGCTGCCTGAGACGCAGCCATCAGCGGCAAATTGGCGTCCATGGCATTTCAAAGATTGTGATTGAACTTATCAGCTCCAGGGGGGTAATTGAGTAGTTCTACCCAACATCCTTGGGCTGCCAGTGGCTTCCAGCCGTCTGAAGATTGAGCAGTGGAGCTCGACTGGCCACCCCAGCTGCTTCCCAAGCCTTCACCATGGCGTGACTGACAGCGTGTCCATTGTCTTCGCAACAAAGCGCCAGAATGCTGGGTCCTGCTCCGCTAATGGCGCATCCCCAAGCCCCTGCAGCAAGGGCTGCTTCTTTCACCTCTTGCCCTCCTTTGATGAGTCTCCAGCGATAGGGCTCATGGAGGCGGTCATGCATGCCGTCTGAGATCAAATCTCCGTTTCCTGTCCTCAGGCCCTGCAGCAGCAGCGTCAGAGCCCCCAGGTTCACGACAGCGTCACCGACAGGAATGGTTTTTGGCATGGCCCGCCTTGCTTCACTGGTGCTCAGACGAATGGCTGGGATCGCCACGACAGCTTTGATGCTGGGCATCCATTCGCAACGCACCACCCGCCAGCGCTGGGAAGCCGCCTTTGCCGTCATGCAAAGCCCTCCCAGCAATGAGGGAACAACATTGTCCGGATGTCCTTCAATATCAATCGCAAGTTCAAGGAGTTTTTCTCGGCTAAGAGGTTCGCCGACGAGGGCATTGGCTCCCACCAGACCTGCCACAATCGCCGTGGCACTGCTGCCTAAACCTCGTGCTGGTGGAACAGCCAATCTCACGCGAGCCTCAATGGCAACGGGCTCTTGCCCCGCTGCTTTCCAGACCCGCTGCGCGGCCCGATAAACCAGGTTGTCTGGCCCCCCTCTTAGGTGAGACCCCTCCTGTCCCTCGATAATCAGTTCAAATCTTTCTCCATCGCCGTCAATGCGACGCATGGTGAATCGATTATTCAGATCCAATGCAGCGCCAAGACAGTCAAATCCTGGCCCGATATTGGCGGTGGTAGCGGGAACATCCACAACCACTGTTTGGCCGATGCGCGGCTGCGCCATCCCTGCGTTTCCACTCAGGCCAGTGTCCCACTCGACTCAGCCAGTTCTCGTGCTCGGCATGCAGCACTGAACAAACCGGCTTCAGGATCAATAACAGCGCGAACCGTTAAACCCTGCATAAAAGGTTGGAATCGGCCTTTGCGTTGCATGGCATCGAGAAAGTGGTTGGACTGCAATCCTGCTTGGTTTTTTTCTGCGGTTCCCCCGCCAATCCAAAGCCCCCCCGTACAGAGCTCCTGAAGAGCCAGGTCACCGGCGGCAGCTCCATAGGCGCTGAGCCAGAGCTCCATCGCTTCGATTGCGAGACGGTCTCCTGCCTGGGCGTACTGACTGGTCAAGGCGGGAAGATCCTGATACCCAGGTTGATCAGGCTTGAGTGTTCTCCAGGCTTTCGCATGCTTTTGCAGTGGATGGCTGGCTTCTTCGGTCTGCTGCAGCTTCCAGTGCATGACGTGGCCAAGGCCGGTTCCACTCACAATGCGTTCGATTGAGATGCGTTCAAGTGATAACTCCCGTTTAAGCCATTGGACGAGAGCCCATTCGTCGTGGCAGCGAGGTGCAAACTCTCGATGCCCGCCCTCGCTTGGCAAAGCAATCCATCCCGTTGCGCTTGGAACGCCACGAGCCATACCCAGCCCTGTTCCAGCACCCAGGATGGCGACTGGACCCCGATCGGCTTGGGTGCTGGATGGGTTTGTAGGGCCTTCTCCTGATTGAAGTGTGATCTGCTGGCTATCGCTGAAGTGGGATAAACCATGGATCAAAACAGCAAAATCGTTCACGATTTCAATCTGGTTCAACCCTGAAGCTCCCTTAAGAGAAGCTTCACTGATTGTCCACCCTAAATTCGTGAGTTCTGCTGAATGATTTTTCACCGGGCCTGCAACGGCTAGGCAGCTGGTTTCCGGGGGCGAACAAGTATCGGGCAGCCTTCGAAGGAAGTCCTTGAGCATGGATTCAAGAGACGTCCACTCCGCAGATACATAGCGATGGATGTGTTCCTTTTTGAGCACTCCGTTCAGATCGCTAAAGATGGCAAGAAGCGTTTTTGTGCCTCCAAGATCACCAGCGAGGTAAGTCTTTCCCTGCATTGAACCCATCGGGGTATATGCCGTTCAGGCTGATGGCTCTGCTCAGAATCGACAAGTCTTGATCCGATTCAGGGGATGTTAAAACTTTGAAAAAAGTTGAGAGGGAATGGCCCCCATGTTGGTCCAGGCTCGTGGTTTTCAGCCTGATGGCCACTGAGCAAAATTCCTTCCCCTAAACCGGCTTCTGCTCGCAAGCGGATCAGCCCAGTGGACTGGTTGGCTTTCAGGAAGACCCCTCGATCCAGGGCGATGTCGTTTTCAAGGCGCATTGCAGGCCAACCCATGGCTGATTCAAGTTCCCGAACGCAGGTGATGGCTTCAGTTGACGATGAGGCCATCACGCCAGCGGTGAACCAGGTGAAAGGTTTCATCGCTTCGATCAGCTCGTCCTTGAGGGCGTTTTGTTCGTTAGCGCTCAAGGTTGGCGCAGTGCGACACCGATTGAGATCAGAGAGGGCTGCTATGGGTGAAGGGTTCATGTTCCAGCTCCTTCATCGGCTTCTAAACCAAGCGATTCCTGCCGCTGTTGGTTCGCAGTCTGAGCTGCTTTGATCAGGTTTTCAATTGTCACGACTCCGAGGTCGCCATCTCGACGGCTTCGCAGGCTGGCGGCTCCTTGTTGCGCTTCCTTGGCACCGAGCACAGCCAAAACGGGAATTTTCATCTGCTCCCCTGTACGGATCTGCTTCCCTAGCCGATCGCCGCTGCGGTCAACGCTGGAGCGAACTCCAGCAGTTTTGAGCTGATTTTGAAGATCTTCGGCATACCCCAAAACCTCATCGGTTACAGGCAGCAGACGCACCTGTTCTGGAGCGAGCCAGAACGGAAAATCTCCCGCATAGTTTTCAGTCATGATCCCGAAAAACCGTTCCAGTGAACCAAAAATGGCTCGGTGGATCATGATTGGTTTCTGCTTGCTTCCATCGGCAGCGATGTAATCAAGTTCGAAACGTTCAGGCAGGTTGAAATCGAGTTGGATGGTCGAGCATTGCCACATCCTGCCGATGGCGTCCTCAATTTTCAGGTCGATTTTGGGTCCATAGAAGGCTCCTCCACCTTCATCAATTTTGTAGAACCAGCCCTTTCTTTCAAGAGCCTCGATCAGGCCGTTGGTCGCAAGTTCCCAGACGGCGTCATCACCGATCGCTTTTTCAGGTTTTGTGGAAAGGTTGATTTCGTAATGGCTGAAATCGAACGTTGAAAGGATGTGTTCTGTGAGGTTGAGAATGCGCAGAATTTCATCGCTGATCTGCTCAGGCAGGCAGAAAACGTGAGCATCGTCCTGGGTGAATCCGCGGACTCGCATCAATCCATGCATCACCCCGGGTCGCTCATATCGGTACACGGTTCCAAGTTCTGCCCAGCGGATCGGGAGTTCGCGATAGCTGCGAAGTTTGCTGGCGTAGGTCAGAACGTGGAATGGACAGTTCATCGGTTTCAGCTGGTACTGCCTCTCGTCAACCTCCATGGGGCCAAACATGCTCTCCGCGTAGAAATCGAGGTGTCCAGATGTCTTCCAAAGGCTGATATCCGCCACATGTGGTGTGTAGAGCAGTTCATAACCTCCTTCGAAATGCGCTTGCCTCCAAAACTCTTCGATCAGCAGGCGCATGCGTGCACCGCGAGGGTGCCAGAACACAAGTCCTGCTCCTGCCTCGTCTTCGATGGAAAAAAGATCGAGATCTTTTCCTAAGCGTCGATGATCGCGGCGGCGAGCCTCTTCTTTGCGCCGTCTGTGCTCTGCCAGTTGGTCTGCGGTTTCCCAAGCAGTGCCGTAGATCCGCTGCAGTTGAGCCTTGGTTTCGTCACCACGCCAGTAGGCACCTGCAACGCTCTCCAGTTCAAATGCCTTTGCATTGAGTTCGCTGGTGTTGGAGACATGAGGGCCAGCGCAAAGATCCCACCATTGCTCACCAAGGGTATAGAGGGTGATGGGCTCCTCCAAGCGTTCGAGGATTTCTAATTTGTAGGGTTCGTTCTGGGCTTTGATGCGGCGCTCCGCTTCTTCACGACTCACATCGATGCGTTCAAGAGGAAGTTTGCGGCCAATGATTTTGGCCATCTCTTTCTTGATGGCTTTCAGATCAGCTTCTGTGAAGGGATCTGGGTTGTCGAAGTCGTAATAGAACCCGGTTTCTGTCCAGGGTCCAATGGTGACTTGCGCGTTGGGAAACAGCTTCTGGACGGCCATCGCCATCACGTGACTCATCGAGTGCCGGATCTTCAGCAGAGTCTCGCTTTCACTGGTTTTAGGCAGAACCACTGGCGCGGAAAGGGCTGGGGTGGTCGCTGCGAGGCTGCTCACCGTTTTGTGTTCAGGGCCCGTCATCCTATGGGTGTGCGTTGAACAATCAATGGATCAAGAGGCAAATGCTCTGCTCGAATCGTTGCTGAACTCCCTTCTCGAGGATTTCAACCATTGGTTCAATCGTGGCCAAGAGCTCCTAAACGCTTGTCCGGATTCAGTGATGACGTTGAACGAACGCAATGCGATGGCGACTCGGCTTAGTGAGGGACTGAAAGCGATCGACGCGTCCCGTGCACTCGTGCAGGCAACCCCAACGGCGATGGCGATTTCGATGGAGGCCATGACGCCATGGCACCAACTCGTACTCGAGGTTTGGGGCCTTGCTGCTCGAATTTCTCAGTTCAATGTTGCCAACACAACTCAAGCTCCCTGACGAAGTTCTTTGAGATTTTTGGAATAAAAACTCGCGAGTTCCTCGTGACTTTTGACAGGTTGTCCGTAGGCGCTCTGGCCGGAATGAGTGGGGAAGGATGCCCATTCGGGCGCCAAGCTGTTCATGGCTTCAGGTGTCAAGCCCTTCTTGTCAACTTCGTTAAGGGCACCGCGACGTTTAACAAGGTGGAGTGCGGCTTGGTCTTGGTGCTCTGGAGAAAAACTGGGCAACTTCAGGCTTGCAGACACTTCCTTCCAGGTTGTTGGCAAGAATTGATAAGCGCCTGCCGCTGCACTGACGTATCGCTTCACAACGACCCGCTCAGGGTGTTTGGAAAGATCCTCAAACTCGCCACCTCCATAAAGGGTGCGATAGCCGAGGTCTTGGCCGTCTTTCCACGTTCCCTCTGCGTAGCGAATGGTGTTGAGCAAGGCACGACGCTCAGGAGTGATCGAATAGGGACTGGCGTGTCGATCTGTATTGACGTCCCGATGGAGTGAAGCCGTGACTGTGTTTGATTGCGCAAGCTTTTCGATTGAGCGTTCGGCTTGGGTGCTGGGTCCAACAGTAAAAAACAACCCCACGCTCACGACACTGAGACCAGCCGCCTGCCGCAAGGCGGTTAAGACAAGGGAGGGACGTTTATTGGTTGGGCTCAGCAAAAGGTGATCTTCCGTAATGGAGACACACTGTCGTCAAACTTGAAGTGTTTTGGCGAGCTGGCTGGGACAGGCCTTGACGAGTTTGCGTCAGATGTGCATGAGCAAAAACACCCAATTCAGTCCACGGTCGAGACTCGCAAGACGCATGATTTGATCAGATTCTCGATGCCATGCCTGTGAACGGTGTCAAGGCTGCCAAGGACGCTTTAAGCATTAGCAAATCTTCTCAAAAGGTTTGAAATTGATTAGTGAGTCTCCAGGAAGCCCATGGCCTTGCGAAGTCGATCCACGGTGGCTGTCGCCACGTCTTCTGCGCGTTCATGGCCTTGATTCAGGACGTTCTCAAGCTCGGCACGATCATTCATGAGCTCGTGATAGCGGCTTTGGATCGGTTCCAGAGCGCTGACGGCAGCTTCGGCAAGCAATGGCTTGAACCGTCCCCAACCCATTTCCGAACACTCCTCTGAGGCAACAGTGCGCCCTTTGCCACTCAGTAAGGCGTAAAGACCGAGCAAATTGTCCGTTTCTGGACGTTCAGGGTTATCGAACTCCAATCCCATCTGAGGATCAGTCTTAGCTCGTTTGATTTTTTTTGTGATCAGATCAGGGGGGTCGAGCAAAGTAATCCGACTGTTGCCGTTCGGATCGCTTTTGCTCATTTTTTTGCTTCCATCCGTGAGGCTCATCACTCGTGCCCCCTCACGCATGATCAATGGTTTTGGAACCTGCAGCAGTGGTTGATCTCCAGATCCATAGCGGGCGTTGATCCGTTGTTGAGCGATGTCTCGTGCCAACTCGAGATGTTGTTTCTGATCCTCTCCGACAGGTACGAGGTCTGCGTCGTAGAGGAGGATGTCGGCGGCCATCAGCACGGGGTAGTCAAGAAGTCCTACCGACACGTTGTCGCCTTGTTTGACCGCCTTTTCCTTGAACTGAATCATCCGTTCAAGCCAATTCAGGGGCGTAACGCAGTTCAATAGCCAGCACAGTTCGCTGTGAGCTTTGACATGGCTCTGCACAAAGATTGTGGACTGATCGGGATCAAGACCACATGCGATGTAGAGAGCTGCAGTGCTGAGGGTTTCCTCCGCTAGGCGTTCAGGTTGGTGCGGAACTGTGATGGCATGAAGATCAACGACACAAAAAAAGGTTTCGTTGTCATGCTGCAGATCAACCCAATTGCGAATGGCGCCCAACCAATTGCCCAAATGCAGCGCACCTGTTGGTTGGACACCGGAGAGAACCCTCGGCTGCTTCATGGATCAGGCTCCTGTCGCCGTTTCTTCGGTACTCAATGGGGTGTTTTCTGAAGAGGCTTCCGACACCGTCACCTCCTCTGCAATGGGTTCTGCTTCAAGTTCAGGGGGCTTGGGTTGTGGTTTTGCTGGCCTCGCAAACGGATCCGGACGAGACCCACGATTTCTCTCTCCCCGATTGCCATCTCCGCGACCTTCGTGGGAACGCCGGCCACCGGCTTGCGCTCTCTGTTGAGCCACCAGCTCCGTGAGCTGCCCGTCCTCCAGCATTTGAGCGAGGGTGCGAACGGCAAAACCGAGTACGGCAACTGTGGAACGCAGATTGAAGGCTTCCTGGAGGGCTCGAGCTGCACGCATCTCATTGTCACTCAGGCGAATGCGAAATCCGCCTCCATCCCGATTGCCGGAATTACGGCCGCGAGAGCCACCACTCTCGTTATGTCTGCCCCGTTGACGGGAATCGCTGTTGGAATCAGTCATGGCCCGAGGCCTGGAATCAGGCGCAAGTGTGACGCATCACCGATCATCGTCAGGCTTTATTTGTTGAACTTCCAAATTATCCGTGGGTTCCACGGAAGGTGATCTCGGATTCGGCATAGTCGCGAGGCTCGAGATGAATAGTGCAGCGCACAGGTCCAAAACGGGACTCCAGGCGCTCTTCAACGCGCTCGGTGATTTGGTGCGCCGCGATCAGATCATCGACATCTACCACCATGTGCATGTCGATGAAGACCTGTTGTCCCAGCACCCCCCGACTGGCGATGTCGTGACAATTGAGAACCCCCGGCACGCTTAAGGCCTGCTCGTTGATCGCTTCCGGAGCTATTGCAATGTGATCCACCAACCAGGGAAGGTTTTCGCGTAAAACCTGCCAGCAGACCCGGATCAAAAACATTGCCAGCGGTATCGCAAGGGCGACATCCAGCCAATTGATTCTGAGTAGCCAAGCCCCAGTGAGCCCAACCAAAACCAGAACAGTGGTCCAGATGTCGCTCGTGGTGTGGTGGGCATCGGCGATGAGCAGCTGGCTGTTGAGACGTCTCCCTTCGCGCCGTTCGTATCCGGCGAGAAGAAAGTTAAAAACCAGCACCAACAGCAGGAGCATGAGTTCACTGCCACTAATACGCAGTTCAGGCAACCCTCGAGCGAGCCGCTCCCCTGAAGTGATCAGGATCTCAAGAGCTGTGAAAAAAATGAAGCCTGAGATCGCCAACGCTCCAATGCCTTCATATTTGTCGTGCCCATAGGGATGATCCCGATCCGGTCTCGGATCTGAGAGTCGGTTGGTGATCAAACCCATCAAGCTTGAAAGGGCATCCGTCGCGCTGTGCATGGCATCAGCAATCACGGCAAGTGATCCGCTGGCGAATCCCACTATTAACTTCAGCAACGTCATGGCAACGTTGATGGTGAGGGCCACGATCAAGACTCGTTTCACCTCTTGACGTCGATCGCGGGCCATCGATGTCAGACAGAAGACTTCCAGCCTATGAAGATTCACCTCAGCGGCATTGATGGATCCGTTGGTTTTTGTTCTGACAATCGTCAGACCTGAGCAAGCTCTGGTGCACTCTGGATAGTCTGAGCTAAGAAACTCCAAGTTCTGAATTTCTCGTGCTGATGCCGGTCCCATCAATCAGCACCAAGCATTGGTTTCCATCCATCGGTGGCAAGCTGGCTCTGGCCGGAGGAACTCTTGTTTTAGGAACGTGGTTCTTCAGCGATCTGATACATGTTCCTGGAGGAGGTGCAGGGATATTGGCCCTCGGAGCGGGCTTCTGGTGGGCGTCACGTCCCTCCAAAGTTGCCCAATTTTCTGAGCCATCCTCAATCCCTGCATGGATTCGACGTTGTGAGGCGTTGCTCGCTCAGTTCACTGAGCTGGAATTGGCTTTGGGACTCAGTGGTTTGCGTGGTCCCAGGGCAGAGGAGCTCGATTGTTTGCGGTCGCTCCATGGACCTATCAGTGTGGGAGTCGTGGTAAGCGAGGGTGCATCTCTCCCCAGCAGCTCTGAACTGCAAACAGCATTGGCAGGAGCCAATCCCATCGATCTCTGCATTGCGAAGCCATTGCCAGTGGTTGCGGATGCCTGGGCCTGGCCTCAGGAGCTTGAACATCTTGATGTGATCTTGTATGGACTTCCCTTACCGCTAAGGGCTGCCGATCTCCTGCGTCTTGAACAGCTACCAACAGATCGCCCCGCCTGGTTGCTGATTGAAGTCGACGATCAGGGCTGCAGTGAAGTAAATCAGGACGCTTTGACCTGTCAATTGCCGAAGCCATGGTGCGACCGGCTGTTGCGTTGGAGTGGGGAATCAGCGGATTTACGTAGGGGTCTGCTTCCTGTTCGACGCAGCACTGCCCAGCCGGGTCGAACGCGTGAAATCACGACGCAACGGATGCTCTCAGCCCTCCATCGACGTTGGCAGGCTGAGTTGGAGCAATTACGACGTGAGCGATTCCGCTCTCTCTTGCAGAAAAGTCAGTGGATTGTTGCAGGTGTTGTCATGGCCTCCCCGGTTCCGAGCGTTGACCTGCTCGCTGTTGCGGTGGTGAATGGCTTGATGGTGAAGGACATGGCTCAAATCTGGGGTTGCTCCTGGAATACAGAGGTGTTGAAGGTTGTGGCGCGACAGCTGGGGACGGCAGCGCTAGGCCAGGGTGTTGTGGAGTGGAGTGGCCAGGCTTTGCTTGGTTTGGCCAAACTCGAGGGTGGAACCTGGATCGCTGCTGGGTTGCTCCAAGGACTCAGTGCGGCATACCTCACAAGGGTTGTCGGTGCATCGATGGCGGACTGGATGGCGCTGAATGCGGGAGTTGCAGAGCCAGATCTTGAGGACCTCAAGAGACAGGCACCGCTGTTGGTGGCCAAGGCGGCTGAACGTGAACGAATGGATTGGTCTCGTTTTTCAGATCAGGCCCAGCAATGGCTGAAGACACAGCGTCTAGCTAACGCTTGATCAAACTTCATTAAGGCTATGTGAAGTTGTCATGAAGATCCTTGTCGAAGTGATGAGTTCCATTTGGTTTTCTTGAATTGTGTTCCTGATTTCCCCATCTTGGGGCTGATCTCTGAATCCTTTTCTGAGAATTCATTGATCGATCCCGCTCTTATTTATCCCCTATGGCAACTGCCGTACGCAGCGGTCGCTTAAGCAGCTGGCAGAATTTCTGTCAGTGGATCACTGATACGAACAACCGCATTTATGTGGGTTGGTTCGGTGTTCTGATGATCCCCACCCTGCTTGCCGCCACAACCTGTTTCATCGTCGCTTTCATCGCCGCACCACCGGTTGACATCGACGGTATCCGTGAGCCTGTCGCTGGCTCTCTGATCTATGGCAACAACATCATCTCCGGTGCTGTTGTTCCTTCCAGCAACGCCA
>WTGE01000255.1 GCA_011525445.1 Synechococcus sp. CO36386bin_37 | reverse complement strand
GACGCCAACAGGATGGAAGTTCTTTGGGAACCTCCTTGATGCAGGCGAAATTACCCTCTGCGGAGAAGAGAGCTTCGGGACAGGCAGCAACCACGTGCGCGAGAAAGATGGTCTGTGGGCAGTCTTGTTTTGGCTCCAGATTTTGGCGAAACGACGTTGCAGTGTTGCCGAGATCATGACGGAGCATTGGAATCGCTTTGGCCGTCACTACTACTCCCGCCATGACTACGAGGCAGTGGCAAGCGAAGCAGCTCATGATCTTTATGACCGTCTTGAATCCATGCTTCCCGACCTCATCGGTCAACCCTTTGCCGGTCGCTGTATCAAGACTGCAGACAACTTCAGCTACACCGATCCCGTTGATCAATCGGTGACCTTAGGTCAGGGTCTTCGCATCCTTCTGGACGACGGCAGCCGTGTAGTGATGCGTCTCTCAGGAACAGGAACGAAAGGAGCCACTTTGAGGGTTTATCTGGAAAGCTATGAACCAAGAACTGGCGATCTCAATCAAGATCCTCAGATTGCCCTGAGCAGCATGATCGAGGCCATCAATAAACTCGCCGAAATCAAAGAACGAACAGGGATGGATCACCCCACTGTGATCACATAAGTGAAATTAAGCGTGGGCCATCAACAGCTAGTTGGTAGGCCCGCGTCTGCCTCTGTGAGCATTTGGATGACGATAAACAGGGTCTACAGCTTCCTCCTGAAGTTGTCGAGTCGTTTCGATAGCAAATCCAGCCAAACCAGAGGAAGCGACGACCATTAAATAAAACAAACGCATACGCCCAATATCAATTTCAGCAGGGGTATTTTCAATTAGAACCTTGAAGAAATAGGCCAGAGCACATCCAATTAAAAGGCCCACTGCTATGGCAATCAAAACTCGGGAGCCACTAAATGTCTTTTTAGGGGAAGAACCCTTGGTAGCTTTCGATGAAAACCGTGGATTCATTAGTTGAGTTGCGGATTGGAAGGGGGTTTGGCATCGGCTTGACCCAACAGAGACTTCATCACGACATAAAACACCGGGACAACAAGAGTGGATAGAAATGTTGCAACCAACAGACCACCAAACACAACCAAACCCAAGGATGACTGACTTTGGGCACCTGCTCCGCTTGCCAACATCAAAGGCAAGAATCCTGTTAAGGATGAAATCGCTGTCATCAAGATAGGCCTGAGTCGAGACTGGGCGGAAAAACGTGCAGCTTCTAAAGCTGAAACTCCTTCTGCCATCTTTTGATTGGCAAGATCAACGATCAAAATCGCATTGCCTCCTGCCAATCCAATCAACATCACAAGTCCAACCTGAGCGTAAATATTAAGTACCTGACCAGCTGCACCCAGGAAAACCAAGGCACCTAACAATGCTGTGGGAACGGTCAGCAAAATAATGATCGGATCTGAATAGCTTTCATATTGAGCAGAGAGAACGAGGAAAACAGCAAGAATGCCGAGAGCGAAGATAACTACAGCCAATGAACCTGCTTTTACCTCCTCTCTTGAAATCCCCGTCCAGTCAAAACCCAACCCCTGGAAATTTGAATCACTAAAGATGGTTTTCATTGCCGTGATCGCCTGACCAGAACTCTTACCAGGCGCTGGTGTGCCATCGATTTTGATGGCTCGGTAGAGGTTGAAGTGAGGAATAACACTAGGCCCACTCGTTGGTTGAACCGTGAAAAACTCAGATAATGGGATCTGATCACCGCTCTTGTTATTCACATAGATAGAAGATAACTGCTCAGGATTTGCTCTATTTACATCATCAGATTGCACATAAACACGACGCACCTTCCCTTCCTGGAAAGTGTCGTTCACATACGCACCACCGAAATTCACGCTGAACGACTGCATTGCAGATCCAAAATCAACTCCCAAAGAGGCCATCTTTTCCCTGTTCACCTTGATTTCAATCTGTGGGGATTCCGGAGAGAAAAGGGTATAGACACGACTCAGCAACGGATTTGCATTGGCAGCCTGAATGATCCGACCGGCTGAGGCGAAAAACTCATTCAACTTGTAAGCACCGGAGCTTTGATCAAGCAATTGGAATTCGAAACCACCACCGGCTCCATAACCAGGAATCGAAGGAGGTTCAACAACAAATACTCGCCCTCCGTCGATTGACATCAAGAGTTTTTTATTCAGCCGTTCAACAATGGCGGCTACAGAGTGCTCACTGCCTTCACGATCATCCCAATGCTTTGTTCCAAAGAAGAACAAACCCTTGTTAGGAGCATTACCATCTAAGCTCGCACCACTGAAGAGAGCTGCTGAAGAAATATCATCTTCCGAACGAAGCACCTCAGCCACCTGGCGATTAATGGCAAGAGTGGTTTCATTCGAAACGCCATCGGGAGCCTGGACAAAACCAATGGCGTAACCCTGATCTTCGATAGGAACAAAACCTCCAGGAATCCTGGTGAAAGCGAAGCCCGTCAATAAAATCCCGACTGCAAGAGCCGCCATAACCATTGGACGAGCTTTCAACACTTGATCCAAAATTTTCGAATAGCGCTTCTCAAAACCGGAGTAGAAGCGGTTGAAAAGAATGAAAATTTTCGGAACAAACCAGCCAACAACAAGACCGATTGCAGTGAAAAGGATCACAGGAATCAGATTGGTGACTCCTACAAGGATGAGGCCTACCACAGCACCACCCACTGCGGCTGGCAGTCGCAGTGGGAGTGATGTGATTTTCATTGCAACGAAACCGATGAGAGCGCCTACCACAACAGGGATAAGAACCAAACCAGCTCCATCACCTGCACTCAATAGGCCGTAAGCGAAACCCAGAAAAACACCAGCTGTTGCGTATTGCTGTTTACTTAACTGTTTAGTCTCTTTTGATAACAATAAAGCTGCCAACATCGGAGAAAACGTTAAGGCATTAAATGTTGAAATACCGATTGAGAATAAAATCGTTGCTGCAAATTGCTTATAAATCGTTCCGGTTGCCCCTGGGAAGAACAGAACAGGAAGAAATACCGCCATCTTGACGAGCGAAGTGGCAATCACAGCACTGAAGAGTTCATCCATGGTGGCCATAGCCGCCTCAACAGATGTCATTCCCTCGGCTTTCTTTGCTGAAGTGTCTTCCACAACAGTGATTGCATCATCAACAACCAAGCCTGTCGCGAGCACAAGACCGAATAATGTGAGCTGGTTTAAAGAGAATCCAAAAGCCAGTACAAGTGCAAAGGTTCCGATCAGAGCCACAGGAATGGCGATTGCCGGGACGAGTGTTGCCTTCCAATTCTGGAGAAACAGAAACAGGATCAGAACCACAAGAATGACTGCATCCCTGAGAGAGTTCGTCACACCCTTAATCGACTGATTAATAAAATCAGTCGTGTCGTAAATAACTTGTGTTTCCAGACCGACGGGAAGGGTTTGTTCAAACTGATCAATTACCTCCTTAACACCATTGGAAACTTGAATAGCGTTACTACCGGATAGCTGATAAACCGCTACACCAACAGATGGAGTTCCTTTGAGATCAATAGCGTCAATCCCATAAGTTTCTCCACCTAGACTGACGCGCCCAACGTCTTTGAGCTTGATCAATCCACCAGAATCAGTCGCCTTTAAAATAATGTTTTCAAACTCAGTTTCAGTTGTCAATCGACCCTGAAGCTGAACAGTAAATGTAAATTGCTGACCCTCAGGAGCAGGAGAGCCACCCACCTTGCCTGCAGGAACAAGCCTGTTTTGACTTTGCAGTTTTTGAACAACATCCGACGAAGTGAGGCCATTTGCAGCTAACTTCTCTGGATCCAACCAGAGTCGGAAGGCAATTTTACGGTTACCAAAATAAGTAACCTCGCCAACACCAGGAACACGTTTAATATTGTCTGTTAGGTTTTTATCAAGGTAACCACTGATAGTTTCTACACTATATTCAGTTTTTTCTGGATCGGAGTTGACGAAATTGTAAACAAGAAGGATAGAGTTTGATGCTTTGTTAACCGTTACACCTGCTTTGCGAACCTCTTCAGGGAGTTGAGGCTCCGCCAAGGAAACTCTGTTCTGAACGTTAACCTGGTTAATGTTTCCATCTGTACCGCTATTAAAAGAAACGGCCACAGAACTAACCCCGTCAGAGGAGCTGGTTGAAGTAATAAAATCCATATCTTCAACGCCATTAATCTGCTGTTCGAGCACAGTGGTGACACCTTGCTCAACAGAAACAGCATCAGCTCCTACGTATGTTGCTGAAACTTTGACCGTAGGAGGGGCAATATCGGGCAAGTTCTCTATTGGAAGGATGGGAATTGAAATCAATCCCACGATCACAATCAAGAGGCTGCACACAGTACTAAGTACCGGCCTTGTAATGAAGTTATTTGATGCAGACATGAATCAACCTCAGTTCTGAGAAGCAGCAGGTTGGGAACCTGAACGTTCCGTTTTCAATTGAACCGGCATTCCATGTTTCAAGTTCAAAAGGTTAGTAGTAATCACCTTTTCATTCAACTTGAGGCCTTTCGTAACGGGATAACGGTTGTTCTGAACTTCCCCGACCGTCACAGGGGTTTGAAGTGCAAACAAAGTATTGGCAGGAATCTTTCCCTTATCAATTCCCGTGCCAATCTTCTCGATATCAACTTTTCCAGGATTGCCTTTTAAATCATCAAAATCGCCAATCCGGAACACAAAACTTTGTCCCGAAGTTTGTGTAACAGCTGCAAACGGAACCGACAACTTTTGACTTGAATCGAGTTGCACTCGGGTCCGCAAACGCTGCCCATTGCGTAACTTGCCATCGTCATTATCAAAAAGAGCTCTGACCAACAGACCTTGTGTATCGGGATTCACCTGAGGGTCAATGGACTCGATCTGACTCGTGGCAAGTGGTTTCACAGTGCCGGGCACACTCAGGATCACGGGCTGTCCGATCGCTAGACGATTGCCGTAGGCGGCAGGGACCTCTACTTTTGCTTCCAGCAGATTGTTTTGAACCACACTGGTGAAAGGCTGATTTTGATTCACCACATCTCCAACCTTCACCTTCACATCAGCAACTGTTCCCGCGGTAGGCGAACGCAGATTGCTGTAGCTCAACTCCGCTTGTAACGCTTTGACTTTTTCAACGGCAGCGATGTAGCGGGTGCGATAGGAATCTCGCTGACGCAAAGAAGAAGCTCCAACCTTTGCCAGAAATTCTTCTCGCTCCCAATCCACTTTTGCCGTTGCAGCCTTGGCCTTCTGTTCAGCCAATTGGGCTTTGGCCTGAACCTGATCGAGAACGACTAACAACTGACCGGCTTCAATCCGATCACCCTGTGTCACTCTCAAGTCAATGACACGGCCGGAGGTTTGTGCGGCCAACTCAACCAATTCGTTGGCCTCTAGCGTGCTCACCGTATCGATATCTTCCGTGAATGAGGCTTCAAGAACTGATGCTTGCTCAACGGGGAGAGCTGGCGTCTTTTCGTCAGAGCCTCCACAAGCACTCACCGAAACTGCTGCAAGAAGCGCAGACAGCAATGGACGAAAACGCAGCACAAATCCCGTGACGAACGCACAGATTATGTACGACCTCGAACCGGAATTTGGTTCGGATCAGGCAAGAATTCGTCAATCAAGACCATCCAACGGAGACTGGACCATTGGTCGATGATCTGTTCAGTCACCACGGAGACCAGCTAAGACGCGCTCAGGCTCCTCTGGCAGACCGTCTCAGGCCGACTTCTCTGGATGAATTTGAGGGGCAAAGCGCGATTCTTGCCGAAGGACGACTCCTTCGAAGGGCCATCCAGGCGGACCGCGTTGGAAATCTGATTCTGCACGGTCCCCCTGGAGTAGGGAAAACCACTCTGGCGAGAATCATTGCCAGCAACACCCGCGCTCATTTCAGCAGTTTGAATGCTGTTCTGGCTGGCGTGAAAGACCTTCGGAATGAGGTGGATGCCGCGAAGGAACGCCTAGAGAGACATGGGTTGCGAACCATCCTGTTCATCGATGAAGTGCATCGGTTCAACAGCGCTCAACAAGATGCCTTACTGCCTTGGGTGGAAAACGGAACTCTCTCCCTGATCGGAGCGACGACTGAAAACCCTTATTTCGAGGTCAACAAAGCCCTTGTCAGTCGATCGCGCCTGTTCCGGCTCCAACATCTCAACAGCAATGATTTACGTCGATTGCTGCGTCGTGCCCTCGAAGACAGAGAGAGAGGCTACGGCAATCGTTCGGTACGAATCACGCCCGAAGCCGAAGCCCACTTGGTAGACGTCGCAAATGGTGACGCCCGAAGCCTGCTTAATGCCATCGAGCTGGCTGTGGAAAGCACGCTGGAAACAGATCCCGACGGCACGATTGAGATTGATCTGACCACGGCCGAGGATTCGATTCAGGAGCGTGCCGTGCTCTACGACAAGCAGGGCGATGCCCACTACGACACCATCAGTGCCTTCATCAAATCCCTGAGGGGCTCCGATCCAGACGCAGCTCTTTTTTGGCTGGCTCGAATGATGGAGGCAGGGGAGAACCCTAGATTCATTTTCCGGCGAATGTTGATTTCAGCGGGAGAAGACATCGGCCTTGCGGATCCACAAGCCATCGTTGTCGTGGAAGCTTGTGCCGCCGCTTTTGAACGCACTGGCTTACCCGAGGGGCTGTATGCACTGACCCAGGCAGCCCTCTATCTGGCCTGTGCCGACAAAAGCAACAGCACAATGGGTTTTTTCGAAGCCATCCGGCGTGTACGCAGGACTCAGAAACAGGATGTGCCTGTCCATCTTCGGGACGGGAATCGCGATGCTGAAGCCTTTGGTGATGGTCATGGCTACCGATACCCGCATGCCTATCGGGATCACTGGGTCGCACAAAATTATTTACCGGATGAGCTACAGGGGGAAGTGTTCTGGACACCCAGCAAACAGGGATGGGAAGGTGAACGACGCGAAAAATTGATCGAACGTCGGGCTGCTCAGCTTGCCGCCGCCACCGAGACAGCTCTCACCCACCCTCTCCTGCTGAGTACGGGCCCTGAAGTCCCAGAGATGGACCGCTGGCTCAACCGTCAACTCACGCAAAACGATGAACGTCTACAAGAGCTTCAACGACGATTCTGGGACGCAGTGCGGTTTGAACGAACTGATCGTGTACTGATCTTGGGCGGACGTTCCCTGCTCTGGTCCTTGGGCCCGCTGAAGGCTGTCAAGGAGGGGGGAGTCGCCATCCTCTGCAACACCAATCAGGACAAAATCCGCCTTCAAGCACAAGTCGATGTACTGGATCCTGTTCATCGGCCCTCCCTGCTCACCTGGGACGATGGGGCGATGGATGCACTGCCTGAAAGCTGGCAATTTGAAGTAATTGGGGGGCGATTCAGCCTTGACAATCTGGATTGGAGCCAATCAACGGTGCTTTGGCAGAAGCTGAAACAGAAACTTGCTCCGTCAGCGCAAATCAACATTCTGTTGAGCCACACAGCTCTTGGACCAGCTGCTGCACTTCTTCAACAATTCAACGGTTCAAGCGAATCCCTTCAAGAACTCATTGAACAAGAACAGCGATGGGTTCAATCCCGGAGACTGGATCAATTTGTGAGGAGACAGCTCAATGAGCTATCAACATCGGTGATCACAGAGCAGTGGGAGGAATCGCTCTCAATTCCTATTGATGAACGACTCAAGCAGCGCTGGCTTGGAAAAGACCGTCCTTACCAAGCACTGATCGATCAATGCCGACATCCCAAACAAACATTGTCCGATCTTCGGAACTGTTTGAATACGACGATCGGTGAACGGCTCCCCCAACAGTTGATTCACCAACGCTTGAGCTGCACAACATCTTGAACAGAGACAAAAAAACCCCGGCGTAGGCCGGGGCGAGTGAGGGCCGAAGCCAAAAATCACCAGAGGCCGCGAACAGGAGCAGGTGCGGCGGCACGAGGAGCAGGTGCAGCAGGAAGAATCTGCTTGGCCTGCACACAAGCGGGCAGGAAGACGTACCAAGAGAGCAGAGATGTGGCCTGAGCACCATCCAAACCGTCCTTGCAAACGTTCTGGGAACCGTCCGAAGCACCGTTGTCGGCAAGAGCAAAGTCGACGGGGAGGGCATTCAGGATGCCGGCAGAAGAAATCTGGCCGTCAGCGGCGTCCATGATGATGGCGGAGCGAAGAGCGACAACTGCTGTCTCTTGCTTCTTCCAGTAGGGGTAGTAGCTAGTGGTCTGGTCCTGCAGAAAAGCTTCGCCGTCGCTGGAGTACAGAAAGCGGGACACGCCAACCAGGTCAACCTCGTAAGAACGGGTCATACCTTCCTGAATTTCTTCAGCAGTCCAACCGGAATTGTTGATTCCACCCTGAAGGCCGCGATCGGTGATCTCACCGTCAGCAAAGAATGTTTTGAAAGCGGAGGATTTGGTTGACCAAACGGCACCACCGGTTTTCCAGCGCACAGGGCGCTCAGCGGCTTCGGCGGCAACTGCAAGAGTTGTGAGAGACGCGGCGGCGAGAACGCCAGCTGCAAGACGGGTGAACACGGACGATGGGTTTGTAGACGTCAATTAAAATTTAAATGCAGAAAAAAGAAATGCCAACAAAAGTGGTGGGTCCACTACAAGAAACTGTCCCAAGAACGCACGAATCGAACCAATCACCTGGCCGAATCAAATCGAGACTCATCATTCTCGAATCCGTGGAGTAATTAGATTGGCTGAATTCAACAATCTGGTCCCTCTGGGTTTCAACCTAAACAGACCTTTGCACCAAGCAAGTTCTGTTCGCGCGCTGACACGATCGCCATCCTCCAAGGACCCAGTTGTCGGCAATGGGCAAAGACCTGAGCACCGCTGACCTGATGGCATGCACTCCGCCCGTCAGCCTCCACAACCCAATGCGCAAGATCCTTTGCAATGGACCCTTGCTGCCACTTGATCGCGGCTTCCTTGATCAACCAATACTCCAAAACGGAGTGACGCCTCACCCCTTCTGGTCTTTGCTGGATACGCCTTTGCTCACTCGCCGCGTAATAACGGCCCATCAGAGCTTCCGATGCAAACGCTCGGTCCCAACGCTCCAAATCCACTCCGACGGGGTCTGGAGACCAGGCCATCAGACCGACTCCATGGCTATGGCTGAGACTCACAAATCCCCAGCGTTGAGGCAAGGAGGGCGGAGCCCCTGGTGGAGCCCTTAGCGGGACCTCAAGCGCAGGCATCGACCACAAATTCCCAAGACATGAACGCATCCAGGAGCGGGAAGCGAGGAAATGTTTCCGACGGGCGACCCCCAGGCTGGCAGACCAACACAGTTCCTGATCGGTGATGCAACCATCCCCTGAGAAGGCCGGACCGAGCCATAACACGGTTACGCTCTCGCTCCGGTTGAAGCCTTTATCCATGACCTTGAAGATTGGCGACCTCGCCCCTGATTTCACGCTTCCAGATCAAAACGGAGAGCAATTGCAACTCGCCTCTCTCAAGGGGAAGCGCGTTGTGATCTATTTCTATCCCAAAGACGCCACACCTGGCTGCACCAAAGAAGCCTGCAATTTCCGCGATCGTTGGTCTTCATTTAAAAAACATGGAATCAAGGTGCTGGGAATCAGCAAAGACAACGCGGCTTCCCACACGCGCTTTATTGCCAAGCAGGAGTTGCCCTTCACCTTGCTAACCGACGAAGAACCATGCCCAGTGGCAAGCAGCTATGAGAGCTACGGCTTGAAAAAATTCATGGGCCGCGAATATATGGGAATGATGCGTCAGACCTTCGTTGTGGATGCAGACGGCCGCTTGGAATTGATCTACCGAAAAGTGAAATCTGAGTCCATGGCCGACCAGATCCTCCAGGATTTAGGCATCGCTGATTAGATCAATCATCGCCTGCATCACCAAATCCGGGGCATGACAAACCTCAACTCCCAACTGATGCTGAATCACTGGAAGGAGTTGGGGTGCATCCCCACCACACAGCCAAATCGGCCAGGAGCATTGCGAATGAGCTTGCTGCACAAGACCCACCAAACTCTTGAGAGCTCCTGCATGCATCGCAGCATGCGTCTCCAGGGGGAAAGACTTCACCATTTCGCTGTTCAGCGCCAACGGGGACACGGCTTCCAGGCCCTCCGCAGCAAAACCCATGGCACGCAATTGCAGTCCGAAACCTGCGGCCAACAATCCCCCTGAAAACCATCCGTTCCCCGAGACCCTTGTGAGGCTGAGAACGGTTCCAGCATCCACAACCATCACACCAAGTCGGCTAGCACTGGCTCGCCAAGCTGCCCAACCAGCAAGAGCCCGATCGATCCCTAACCAAGGGGGGACTCCAAGAAGAGGAACCTCTTGCAGGTCTAGTCGTCGACTGAATTGAAGACAGGGATGATCAGGAACAGGACCGACGGCCGCCCAAGCGAGCAAACGCGTTGGCGAGTCCAAACACTCTGGTGCTGGAGCTGCGTGCTGAAAGACCCACTGGTTCGATTCCGTCTGCTCAGCCCAGTGCCAGCGACTATTGCCGATGAACAGGCACTGGGGAGATGCCATTCCTAGATGCCGTCACCCATCATTCCATCACCAATCACGCCCGGCAAATGAATGCCGCATTCCTGCTTGAGACCTGCAAAACGAGTGTCTCGACCCTCCACTTCGAAGCCGTCCGGCCCACTGGAGTGCCAATCTCCAACAGTGGAATATCCCTTCTCGAACAAAGGATGCTGAGGAAGATTGTTTTCCTGCATGTAATAGAAAACGTCCCTGGAGGTCCACTCCAGTAACGGCCTGAGAGACGAACGACCTCGAATCGAATCAAGGGGAGTCATCGAACGGCGGTGATCCGTCTGACCTCGACGCACGCCACTGGCCCAGCAACGCACCTGAAGACGGTGCATGGCCTGCTCGAGGGGCTCCACTTTGCGAAGTTTTAAATAGAGATCCATATCATCCATATCCCCCGTTTCCCAAAGACGTCCGTACAAGGCTTCCATCCGAGCAGCAGACAGAGACGACTGGGCGATGTGGAGATTGAGGTCGAAGCGCTTGCAAAGGTCTTCGGCGTAGCGGTACGTCTCGGGGGGAAGGTAACCGGTGTCCACCCAGATCACTGGAACCTGATTGCCCTGCTCCAATCCACTCACCAAATGGAGCAAGACAGAGGATTGGATGCCAAAACTGGTGGTAAGAGCAAAACCCGAACCGAATGTTTCGTAGGCCCACAGCAATCTTTCGCGGGCATCCAACGACTCAAGATGCGAGCGCTCCAACTGAAGCTCATCTGCATCAGCCTTAGCTCTGTGGCCAGGGCCAGTTGCAGCTACAGACTGATTCTTGGAAACAGAAACATCCCTCATCCAGTCATCTTCCAACGCCGAGGTGCATGGGGTCGTGTCTAAGGTTTCGAAAACTTCTCAATTCCTGACCCTCAAATCACCATGAACAACGATCCGATCATTGTTGTAGGTGGTGGATTCGCAGGACTCACAACAGCTTTAGCGCTCAGCAGCCAAAAGCCGAGGCATCCATTGTTGCTGATCGAGCCGAGACAACAGTTTCTCTTCGTACCCCTTCTCTACGAACTCCTCAGTGGCGAAATGAAACGCTGGGAGGTTGCCCCCAGCTACGACAGCCTTCTTCAAGGGAGAGGAATCCCCCATCTGAAGGATCGAGTTTTGTCGATCAACACAACCAAGCGAACGATTCAGACCGCTGGAGGAAAGACCTTGTCTTACAGCCAGCTGGTGCTTGCCACGGGTTCTCAGCCTGATGATTTCGGAACTCCTGGAGTCAAAGAGCACGCTTTGCACTTCCATGCTTTGGAGGATCTTCCAATTCTCAAAAAACGGGTTCAGAACCTGCAAAAACAGGCTTCCAGTACCGGTGCGCTGGTCATTGTGGGAGCCGGCGCGACCGGGGTTGAACTGGCTTGCAAGCTCAGCGACATGCTCGATGGTTCAGCCACCATTCACCTCGTGGAATTAGGAGAAAATGTTCTCCCACGATCACGCGCTTTTAATCGTGAGCAGGCACAACTCGCTTTGTCGAAACGAAGGGTGAAGCTTCACCTCAACACTCGGGTGATTTCCGTTTCGGAAACCGCCGTACAACTGACCCAAAACCAATCCAGCCAATCCCTCAACCACGATGGATTGATATGGACTGCGGGCACCAAACCGGTACTACCCACTCTCATCCCCCTCCCGACGCTGAAACACGGGCTTCTCTCTGTTGGTG
>WTGE01000212.1 GCA_011525445.1 Synechococcus sp. CO36386bin_37 | reverse complement strand
TCTGACCCACCACCTACTGGTATCTCGTCCTGGTAAATGGTGGCTATTCGGTAATCAAAGAGTTGATAAGTGACAACATTCAGCGTTGTCCAAAATCAACAAGGAGTTAGTTCAAGTGAAAGTAAATTGTCTCTTTTGAATTTGAGCGGTACTTGCAAGATGTCCATTCAGCGGACATAGGTAAAGAGAAGCTTTAGTTGTCTGTTGTCTCTTACTAAAGGCGGGGATTGTCTAATCCTCCCTGTATACGGGTCGGATTACTAGATCTCCCCGTATAAGGGTCGGGTTTCGTCCCTCCCTGTATAAGGGTCGGTTTGCTCTATGCGGTAGCGCTTTCAGAAGCTTCTATCGATCAAAATGAATTTGCATTGAACCTTACTTGCCAGGGAGCGAGTGGTTTGGTGGCTATTGGATTGTCCGTTGTGGATATCCGGAGAGCCGCTGCTTGATGCCTTGGTGATTGTGAACAAGGGATTCATCGTTCGCGCCGTTTGAGGTGTGTTGTAGGCGATTCTGAGCGGAGCTGGTCAAAAGAGTTCGATCACTTTCTTTTGATCTTTCTTCCTGCCGATTGGGAGCTTCGTCAGATCTCGACTCTTCCTGAGGACATCAAGTCTGCTGTAGTGCTTCATCAGGATCTTCGGGTCGTGACCCGTCATCATTGAAAGTACAGCGATCGGAGTGTCTTGCATCAGCTTGTCATCTACAAAAGATGAACGAAGTGAATACAACGTGTATGGCTTATCCGAAGCCCAATGTCCTTGCAGTTCTAGGTTCTTCATCACCCTTGCCCAGCAACGGCTGTACTGCGTGTAGTCAAATGGACGACACTCGTTGTAAAAGTTTCCAAATACGTGAGCATCCTTATTCCATATCTTTGAAACCGAAGATGAGAAATGACGCTCCGCGTACTCCTTTTGGTACTGAAACCATTCAGCTAGCTGTGTCCCGCAGTTCGCAGGAACCTGCCTTGGCTCGCCTGTCTTGGTCTTTCTGACGCTGATCTCCGCCACAAGATGCTCCCTCTTGTCTGAGCTGCTCCGAGGACCCATAGAGATGATGTCCACATCACTCCACCTCAAGCTCTGCAACTCCTTAGGTCTCAGCCCAGAGTTTTTACCTGTCATCACAAACGCGTAAAAACACCTTCTCCAGTAGGGGGACCGGTGATTGTTGACGCGATCTGACTCGCGGATGAAGACCTCTCTGATCCAGGTGTGAATCTTGCGCCAGTCCTCAGGGCTGATCGGAGGGTTTGCCATGAGGTCTTCAGCTCTGACTCGGACAGTCGGCACGAGCTTGAGAGCTGCAACATCAGGCTTGATCTGACGCTGCCTCTTGCACCAGTTCAGCCAGTTGGTAATGACCCTCGTTTCATTCCGCTGATTGACCTTGGTGGTGTCCTTACGGAAGAGCAGGTAATCGTCAAAGGTCGTCTCATTGATTTCCTGCGTGTTGGTCACGCCTTTCCACTTCAGATACTCAGAGACGTGTCGGAGCTTGAACTCCTTGGAACTGAGAGAAAGCTTGGAAATGATCTCTGCATCGACTCTCCGCCTCTCTTCTGAAAGGAACGCATCAATCGAGGCATCAACGGTTGTCTTCTTGGTACGACGGGTTGGCTTGACCTGCACCTGACCGCTCTTTATGAGCTGCTGCGTGGTCCTCATCTCCGACCAGACGTCCATCGCCATCGCAATGGCATCGACTTCTGAGAGGGCTTCCTTTAATCGCCTCTGTCGATAGCCGCCTGATCCATCAGGCTCTCGGTAGTACCAAGCCGACTCATCGCGTGAATAAGTGACGACCTCAGCCCTTCCATCCAGGACCTTTCGGCGCTCTGCAATCTTCGGCATGAGTCAGCAATGGTCACTCAAGTCTTAGGGAACTAAACTGGTCAAGAGACTGGTCTAGTACCTACAAAAGTTCTAGAGAATCCAGACCAACACTGCAAGTCATGATGTGCGGTAGATCCGCTGCAGCAGCCAAAGGGAGAACAACAGACCGATTAGATGGGCGAACAGCACCTGGGTGTTGCTGAGCACAGACAGCATCTCCAGTGAGGTGATCGCCAGGTTGTCGGCCATGCCGCGGCCGCCGATGGCAATGCCGGGAGTCTGCATTGAGGCCTGCACGAACAGGCTGCCGGCGAGGGCCTGATAGCCGATGGTGGCGAAGGTGAGACCCAACAGATCCGCCAGCAGACCCCGTTTAATCAGCCGCGCCACCTCGCCACGAC
>WTGE01000226.1:2663-12270 GCA_011525445.1 Synechococcus sp. CO36386bin_37 | reverse complement strand
CATGAGGCCGTTTGAACAGAGTGGAGGTTTTCAAGACCACAACCGTGGTCCACTCTTCCACATAACAGGGGTGCCGACGTCGGACTCATGGTCGTCGATCGGACAAGGAAATGGATGGATCAATGCAGGACTCAACAACTCTTCTGGCACTCATGATCATCCAGTAAGCAATCAAAATAGTGATAATAACGCTGTTAAAT
The DNA here is from genome assembly GCA_011525445.1 of Synechococcus sp. CO36386bin_37. The sequence continues at coordinate 12,070 of WTGE01000226.1, read as the reverse complement.
TATTCAAATTGTACAAGTCAAAAATGCCATCAACTAATGGAGTAATATCATCGCTGTCGCTTGGGGGTGAATTGGTCGGAACGACCGATAAAGATATTATTTCTTTCTCAGGAAAAGGTCAAGCTGCCAAAGGAAAAGGGGGGGGAGATTTATTTATGCTTGACTTAGATATGTTCGCTTTAAGTGATCGCCGTGTGGATAGGATTAAAGACCTAAACTTTGGTGAAGGGGACGGTCTTATCCTTGCTTCAGCAACAATGAAACTGAAGGGAATACGTATTGGCGTGTCCAAATCAAAGAAAGAGTATAAAGCCTTGCTGAGTTCCGATGCTGATTTGATATTCAAAGTCAACAAGAAGCAAAACAAAGGAGTGTTGTCAGCAAATACATCAGATCTTTATGATGGAATTGACGCAAGAGATGTCCTTTTAAGAGTAAAGGGTGATTTGGATTACGATGGCATGATTCCTTTAGAAATGGTCCGCCTCAACTAGAAATTACGCGAGAAGGATAAAATCCTCTTTGCCTGATAAGGCAAAGAGGAAAGGCAAAAGGCTTTATTGACGAGGAAAAACTGTTCTAAATAACGATCGTTGAGAAGTCAGTAGCAGTTACATCTCCAAGTTCAGAGAAGTCTACTCCAGTAAAAATAGAATCTCTAAATATGGAAGCCCTGAATCTAGAATCGGTCAAATCTGAACCAGTGAAGTCTGCTGGTTCAAAATCTCCCATAGCAATCTCTCTGGAAATTGCTTGATTCACAAATCGAATATCGGCATCTTTAAAGCTTGTGTTGGTAAAATCAGTTCCATTAACTTCAGCTCCAGAAAACACTGTCTTGTCAAGTATTGCATCTTTGTAATTGGTGTCAACGTGAATCGAGCCAGGTAGAAATGCACCAGTTAGATCAGCATCTTCAAGGTTTGCTTCCGAAAGCGTCGCGCCAAACAGTTTTGCTCCTCGAAGACTGGATCCACGCAGGTCAACTCCTGTCAGGTCGACAAATTCCATGTAGGAATCGTCAAGTGTGACGTTTGTCAGGTCGTAGCCTTGCAGATCAAAACCAATCGGTGGAAAGTCCATCCCACTGAGATCAAGGGGACCTTCAAAGACTTCGCGACGCAGTTCATTCCAAGTGTCCGCTCCAGCAAACAAGGCGCCTTGGAGATCTGTATAGGTGCTTTCCTCGGGAAGGATCGTGTCTTCAATACTGGCAGCTGTGTCAAAATCAACTCCAAATGCATTAACGGTTGAGAGATCAACATTGTCAAACACAGCATCGTCCACAGTCGTAAACCTCAAAGATGCATTCTTCGTTGTCGCATCAGTGAAATTTGCGCCCGTCAGGTTGGCTGTAAATAGGTTGGCACCGTTGAGATTGGCACCCTCAAGATTGGCATTCGTTAAGTCTGCACCAGCTGTAAGGAAGGCACCTCTGAGATCTGCGCCTCTAAGATCAGCACCCCTGAGATTTGCTGCACTCAGGTCTGCTCCGCGCAAGTCTGCGTTACGCAGATCCGTTTTTGAGAGATTAACGCCAAAAGCGAACGCACCGTATAAATTGGCGTTACGGAGCTGAGCCTTTCGAAGGTTTACATTCTCGAGAATGCTGCCCTTTAAATTTGCATCATCCAATAATGCTTTACTCAGGTCAAACGATGTTGGACCTGCCATACTTGATACAATGCCAGGTAAATCAGTGTTTTTAAGTTTAACTTTTTTGTCTGGATTTGAAAGCCGATAGATGTTCCAAGTATCTGATCCATCCAGTAATTTTTTTTGTTGCTTCGACGGAGTTGGGCTGGAGGGTCCTCCAAGATCTTCGACCTCAATCTGAATTTCTTCAACTACACTTAAGCCGCCTGAATCAACACTTCTAACTTTAATTGTGTAAGTTTCTCCGGCTTCAAGCTCAGGATCATCATTGATGAGAATTTGGTTGCCGTTAACAATGAATCGGCCCTCAGCATCGTCCACCAGGACCGGTGGAATCCCAAATGGAAGCGCATAAACGTGATCGTCTTTTTTACGATATGGACCATGTTCATCAACGGTCTCAAGAACACCGACCAAATTAAGATAATCGACGTTATTGTATATTTTCTTATTGTCGATTAGGATTTCAGTTGGAGGTTCATTGCGCCTCTCCGGTGGTGTCGAGGCCTCGTGATATTCAAGATCACTCAAATAGACCTTGTGAGGAAAATCATCTCCTTTGACGAAGTCAATTTCGTAGCTATTGGGAAAGTATCCGGATTTGAAAAACTTATCAGGTTGTTGAATAGAGTCGGATGAACTTTCTTTGGAGAGCAGATAGTCTCGAGTTGTCATAGGCTCGAGAAGAGTCATCTGTCCGTCATATGCTCCATATTGAACAGTTCTTTCATCGGGACCGAAAGGAACTCCACTGGACTCAAAGAACTGATATATCTCATCGTTGTCAACTTGCTTGAACTCGGGATAAGTCACATTGTTCCAGTGACTTCCATCGCCTGGTGCCACACCAATTCCATTCATGAAGGCGTCGACGGGACGCTTGTAGTCCTTTGGCCAGAAATCAACAGGGGGAGCAATCTGCGCCTTCGCGTATTCATCCGGTGAGTAGAAGACGTTGATGGTATCTCTTATTTCTTGGGTATTTAAGTAAAAGTGAAAATCGAAGTGATCGACGTCGTACACTCCGTCGGGTCCATGGCCGTCAGATTGAGTTCCATTAGGTCCTGCAACCCATGTCCACGTTAGTAAGTTGAAAACAGTACTATTCTCAGGATAAGCAAGCTCGATTTCAAATTCACCCGCAAGGTAATCACCCCGGCCTTGACGATTCTCAAGGGACCCAGGCAAATTTTTGAGAGCTGCTTCATTAAACTCCATGCCAATATCCAACGGAGTGTCAAGATCTCCATCGAAAATCATAAATGATCTAATTTTACCCTTTGAGTTTTCGAATCCAGCTCGCTCGTTGAGGCTTACTACCGGACCGTAAACAATAAAATCATCGCCGTCGAGGGGAACGTGAACTGGGGTAAAATCAGACATCGGAGAAGGAATCGAAGAAATGTTTTAGGGGTAGGTTGTGAATTAGCTTAAAGACATTTGACTTAAGCCTTAGAATGTAAAGTTCACTTGAACGACGCCACCAAAGGTGTCCATTCTTCCTTGCGTTAGTTGTCCATATGGCCTGCTCAGATAGAACAGGCCTGGCATTATAGAAATGTGGTTGGAATACGGATAGCGATACCAAAGTTCCATGATGTAATTTCCATCATCAGGAGTGGAGCGGTCAGCCAAGGCAGTAGCGAATGTCGGTTGCCCGATGGCGAAGGAAAGGGAATCTCTAATTCCAGTAACGTCATCCCATTGAATGCCCACCATCCAACTTTGTGATTCGCGCACTTTGCGAACGCCTCGTTCGTATTCATTGACAGTAGGATCGCTGACGTCATCGTTGTTGAGAGTGTTAATTCCCCATCCAACGCTGACTGATGGGATCCAGCCAGTTTCCTGTGGCCTCCACCAACCGTTGATGGCAAAGCTGTGAGAATCAGATAATGTGCCGTACTCTAACCATGATTGATGTCTTGTTATAGTTTTTGTACCTTGAAGAAAATCCGTGCCGTTCTGACCATACCTGTAACCGATAACTAAGCCGTAGAGAGGTGATTGGTAACCAAACTGAGCTGCGATGTTCCCTCGAGATTGGCTTCTCATAAAGCCTCCTGACTCTCCTGAGGCTTCACCCGAGATGGCCAGATAATTGACAGTGGCAAGCCAATGAGACGTCATGAACGGATTTCCTGCTTTGCTTCTCCATGTCAGAGCTCCGCCAGAACCCACGGCTTTGTTGTAGACCCCTGGAGTACCAAAGCTGCTGAAGTAGTCCAAAATATAATCTCCACGTACGCCATAGGCGGAAGGGTAGCTAGCCCACAAGCCCATATTCATAATCTTCGGAGCCAGAGTTATTGTGAAGTCATTACCAAGAGGAAATCTGTAATACATACGCTCTAAGTCGAAGCCATTGTCTCCACTGTTGGGAGTGAAAGCGCGGTCCAAAGCTGCAAGAGGCACTGTGGACTTGTAGAAGGGAGTGGCAGGGTTGAAAGTATTAAATGCAGAATTTGAAGCATTACCTGTACGGAGCTGGGCAAGGAAATAATCCTTGCCGGTGAAACTGGCTTTGAAACCCAACCTTAAACTTTGAATCATATGAAATGCATCTTGCCTAGGTGAATACAACTGACCAGCAATATTATCATTAACGTTACCGCCGTAGCTTATGGACCCCATCATGAAACTAGCTTCTCCCTTAAGTTTCGATGTTGGAGTGAATTTCATGGCCTCTAATTCTCCTACCCTTGCTTCTATTCCATCAACTCGACCTCTTATCAATGCAAGCTCTGTTTCAAAAAGATAGATTAACTTTTTGATCTCATCAGTAAACTCGGTTACTGAATCCAAGCAACTATTTAGAAGTGCGGCTGCTTCGTAACGAGTTATTGATCGATCACCGCGTAATGATTGGTCTGGGTATCCAGCGACGCAGCCATACGTTTCGGCAAGATTTTTTATCGCTTGATAGGCCCAATCAGTTGGCTCTACATCATTGAACTGGTCAACCGACGTAACCTGATCAAGTTGATCGGCCACTGGGTCGATGTAAGAATCAAATTCTTCATATCTAAAGTTTGAATGATGGAAAGTCTCAGCCTTTGCATTGGAGACTAGTAATGCGGTGCAAGATCCTAAGAGGCACTTACTTACGAATTTGCGCATTTACATACTCAAGATGATTTATTTTAGTGATCGAATCTGATTTGACATGAACGGTTGCCAAATGTCATGGTACTCGAACAGTTAACGTTAAGGTTTTTTAAACGATAATTAAAGAAATATAAGCTCTCCTCTGCCAGTTGATGCTTAATATATCCGCAACTGATAGCGTTGACTAACTGTATAGAACAATACTAAAAAATAATGCGATTCGAAGAGTTAACTCAGTTCCCTTTTAATCATTGGCACGAGAGGCTGGCATTTTGCTGGTATTTGCAATTCATTTGGCTTTGCTTCTTTGTGGGTAAATATGATGTCAACCATCTTGGAATCCAGACAAGAGTCCACACCATAGACATTACCTGGATAGGAGGCAGCCCTCAATGTGAGCTCATCCAAGGACACATTGATAAGATCACGCCTCTTGTCGTACTTGACGCTGTAGGAGAGAGGGTAATAGCCGCTGACTGGATAAGCCTTAGGCTGGGGAATTTTAGCTGAAAAGTCGGGCTTGGAAAGAAGATATTTTCTGGTCAACATTGGCTCCCAAAATACGATGTTGCCATTATGCCCGCCAAACAAGAATATATTTGAAAAATTGTGTGGCTTTAATTGATCAGAACTCATATCTGCATAATGTGTACCCATCCTAGGCTCAGAAGTGTTTGGTGCACGATAATAACCCTCAGGAAGGAAATCTCTAGGTGGTTCAATATTTTGTACTAGCAGGTCTTCAGTTTCAGGGTCGACCATGCTGTCATTTGTGATTGAATGACGATATTCCGTGGTCGCCATATAGAAGTGCACGTCCAGATGGGGTTCAAAGAAGACATCCTTCAGGGGGCCATGTCCTTCAGGATTCCAATTTAATCCCATGTGATTGTAGGCAGTACGATCAGCTTCTTTAGGAAAAAGCATCTCATATTCAAAATTGTGCCAAGGACTTCCATCGATGAGTTTAAGTTTTAAAGTCCCTGCCTCCGGCTTTTCATTATCAGCGGGAAGTCCGTCAAGAGCGGATTTGGTCAAGGTTATCCCCAACCGTGTTGGCGTGCCAGTACCCTTCTCAACTTCTGTCCAAGTCCAAACCTCACCCCTACCCATATTCATTTTATCTCCTTGAATCACCTTTGTTGAGGTGGCTGCTTGGACATTGAGAGGGAAGGAGAAGCAAAAAACAACAAGCGATAGCAAAAATGCAGACACTTGGGTGAAGAGTCGTCTGAGTAGAGAAATCATGGATTTGAAAGATGATGAATTGACGGTAATTTTACTTAAATAGAGGGCTAAGATCTGCAAATACCTGAAGGACCTTGATTTTTTGGTCAACTATGGTGAACGAGTCCAAACAGGTTATGGTTACGACGCTTCCGTCTTTCTTGTGGTATGTGGCATTAAGCTCTATCACTACGTTGCTCGCACTCTCGTACAACGAGAGAATCTCATGCTCAACTCGTTCAATTATATTTTTAAATCTGTTGTAGCTTTGCGCTAGGGCTTCTTTCCCAACGATGACGGGGTTGTTACCAACCTGATAACAACAATCATCTGCGAAAAAGCTTAGATATTCATCTAAACTTGCCACCCCTCCAAGAAACTTCTTGGCATGCTCAAGTGATGGAGAAGACATTTTAATTTAATTGGGTTGTTTAAGAAAAGGCTGGTGATGTATCGATATATGCCTTCAATTCATTGACCTTGCCGTCGGTAAAGTGGATTACATCAACACAAGGAACCGTCACTGTCTTACCGTCTTTGCGGTTATACGTTACATTCATTTCACAAATTACTGTGTTGTCTAACTCCCAAATTGTCGAGATGTCATGAGTAACGGACTCAAACATGTCGACGAGTGGTTCTGCCAAGGCGCGTATGCCATCAGGACCAATGACGGGATCGAAATTTGCTACTTTGTAAACAGCATCAGCAGTAAAGAATTGAACATACGCTGAAATGTCGTTCGATTCAACGGCTGCATAAGCTTCTTTGACAGAAGTTACAAGTGTGGAATCCATGGTTGACTGGGTTTTGAATAGGTTGACTTGAATAAAGTTATTTATGCTGTGAAAAGCGGAGTTGCATCCATAAAGACCAACATTGCTGACACCTTCCCTCCTTGAAATTTGAAAATGTCAAGGCATGGCAGCGGTAGATTTCCACCCTTTTTGAGAGTATAGTTGCATACTAACTCTGCAATTACTGTATCCTCAAGTTCATACAAGGATTTGATTTCAAAAGAAATGCCAGAAATTGCATCAAGATGGCTAGCCTTAATTGTTGCAGCAATATTTTCCTGCCCAACTGCTGCAGGATAATTACCGAATCGATACTCGGCATCCTCTGTAAGAAGATCTAAGAATCCCTCTACATTAAAGGATTCAAACATTTTCAAAAGAGTGCGCACTGTGTCAGAGTTTGACATGATAAAAGGTTAGGTTGGATAGGGCTTGAGTTGAGGAATTAAATATCAATCCTGAAAAAGTGGGTTGATGTCCATAAATATTTTGAGCTCCTTGATTAAGGCCCCTTCATATTTGACAATATCAAAACATGGAAGCGTGACTATCTTTCCACTATGTGAGATGTAGGTGACAACCATCTCAACAAGCAATGTATCTTCGCTCGGAATGGAAATATTTAGGATGCGATGGTGTAGCCCTTCGCATGACTCGATGAATCCTTGCGATGCAGCTTTGATTTCTTGAGGTGTCTTGGCGGGAGGAAAATTCCCAAATTGGTAATAACACTCGTCCGCAAAGAATTTTATAAAATTATTGACGTTAAGCGCTTCTCCGGCGAGAAATAGTTTTTTGAGAGTATCTACATGCTCTCCCATATTGTTGAACTTTGGCCACTTCAGGGTGTGCGGCCATTCCCATTGATAGGTTGCGTCGGTCATGAAATACTTTGGGTTTGTGAGCTGTTGAAGGTTGCCGAATTTGGCTATGTTGATTATTAACCACTTAAACTTTAGCCAATGTCGGGGCAGTGCCCTCTTCGCTTCACGATGTGTTAACGCGGGTGAGGGGAGAAGCTAAATGGTAATAAGGATTACCATTCAAGGTTGAAAAGTATTTCCAATTGAATCGTTAGTTTGGTTTCTTCGAATCAATTCTGATCTTAGCCTCACCCTCCCCCTGCAGTTGATCAAGGTCATCGGACAGCAATCCCGTAGCCGAAGCTATGGAATTAATTTCATTTCACAAGCATGCAGAATCAAAAAAGGTTCTAATCCCTTGACGAGCCAGTGCATTTCTCAGCACAAGTGCTAAGGTGAATTGTCGCTTGTCATTATTATGGATCTCAAGGAAAATGCTGTCCTTGGTGATGTTCAACTCCAAGAAGCACTGAACGGAGTCAATCCTAAATTTGGGGACTTTTGCGTACGTGTTGCTGGAGAAGCCTGGGGACATTCCTTGATAGATCAAAAGACCAAGGCCATGTTTACGATTTTGCTAGACGTTGCAAATCAATCGTATAGCGGGCCAGGGATCCCTTTTGAGGCTCATGTAACAATGGCATTAAAGCAAGGTATTAGTTTTGAAGAAATCGAGGAAATTCTTATCTTTGCTTGCGTCTACTGTGGATTCAATAAGGCTGCGGGTGGATTTGGACGGCTTAATGAGCTAAAAGAGAAATATGGATCATGATGAATTCCCGATGTGAATGATAGGGGCAAGTTTTGATACTTGCCCCATTGACTTTAATCAAGTTTCGATTTCTTTGAGGAACAAATCGATCAATTCATCCGTGAATGCAGGATGTTTTGCTGTTATTAAGTCGCCATCAACACAGCTACCAACAGTTCCATCCTCTCCATATTGAATTTCTGCTCCAGCATTTTCAACATCGCAAAGAATATTGTGTGCGCACGTTACTTTCTTGCCCTCAAGAAGAGTGCGGTCAGCACAAAGAAGCCAAAGTGAGTGGCAAATTGTACCTATCTTGACACCTTCAGCCTGGTCAATCTTTCTTAAAAGTTCAACGGCAGGTGCATCATTGGGCTTCCCTTTTTCGGGCTTTACTGAGTACCTCAGGCGATCCGTAGCATATGCACCAATGAGAAGGAAACCTTTGTAGTCGGTAGGATTTATATCTGCAACATCCTTGGCGACGGTTATGTGCTCCTCGACCCATCCATTGTCTGGGTTTGAGCCAAACTGAAGTGTTGGATTCCCCCAAAGATTCGATATGTATTCTAATTCATATCCGGCAGCAGGAAAACGACGGTTGAAAATTCGATATTCAGTCATATCGAAGTGATCTTCAATGAAGACCCCTATTCTTCCTTTTGCCGGACCATGTGAGCTGAGTAACATGATTGCAAGCGTAAATTACTGTTCGGAGTTGGTACAAATAACCATCTCCTACTTTCACTATAGCTTTTTCTCTTCGCACTAAGCATTTTTTTACGAGACCATTAGGACTTTGGAAAATTTATGTTTTGGATCCCTTGCAAATATTGCCTGGACTAGGGATCTTGCCTAAACCAACGCTCTCGTACTTTAGTTGGCCCGCTACTCCGCTACTCGCTGATTCATCTATGTATCAAGTGCCACGGGGCTATGGCCTTGCGGCACACTCTCTTTTCAAAGGCTATATTTCAAGTGTTAGTTTCAACCTTCGGTTGGAGC
>WTGE01000226.1:0-2563 GCA_011525445.1 Synechococcus sp. CO36386bin_37 | reverse complement strand
CACTCTCTTTTCAAAGGCTATATTTCAAGTGTTAGTTTCAACCTTCGGTTGGAGCTGATTACAATTGTTTAAACAATTCCATGACGCGTCGCAACTACTACGAAGGCCTGTCTGCTGACTATTCACGAGTCGGCCTTGTCAGCGATGAGATGAAGGCCAGTCTGATCAAACGTTCAGACGAAATTGGCAATATGCAGGAAGCAACCCTACCTGCCATTGGTCCGGATTACACCCTTGAGCAGATTGAAGCTGAAAATCGTGAGTTTTGGCCGACACATTGTGAAGCACTCCGTCAAGGCCGTGGTGATCTGTTAACCAAGGAGTATCGGCCGGATCTTGTCTACCATTGTCAGGATGGGCCTTATCATGGCATCACTGAGCAGCAGCAACGGGAAAAGCATTGGTGGGCGATTATTGCTCAACCTGGTGTGACGATGTGTTGGCCAATAGTGCAGTTCTGGGGAGAGTTCACTCATTTCGAATGGATCTGTCTGGATGATGCAACCCATGAGCAAATCGCCAAAGGTAGTGTTTGTTGGGTTCGTCGTGGCCATCGTGGCGGTTGTTATTACAAGAGTGAGCAGCTTACTTTTGTTCGTGACGTCTTTGCTTCGCAAGAGCTTCTTAAGCTCGTGACCGTTTGACCTGAGAGAATCTCAATTCACTGTGCCCAGTCAACATTGTTGGCTGGGCTTTGTTGTGGTTAGATCAAGCCATTTCGTTAATTATCGCAGCACTTTGTATAAAGTCATCGTCGTTGGGGGTGATGTTGACTCCAATAGTCTCCATCATTGAGAATTCACCCTGTTCGATTGTTGTTGGCTCAATGTAGTGAAGGTATTCTTTCCCTTTTTTGGTGGTAACAATAAGTCCATTCAAACCTCGATCGTCGTGATCATTTGATAGATCAAAAAATGTACTGTTGATTCTATTGATCTTTTTCTCAATATTCAATGATACAGCTAGCGAGGGCATTGATCCGCTACTGGAATCAGCATTCAACTCTTCGTCATCACTGTGGTGTGCGTGTGCACTACCTCCGGTATAAAAGAAGCTTCTGATCGAGGGATTTTCCTCGCTTGATTGCATGTCAACCGCAAGTGTTGTGAAGTTTGCATAGCTGGTCTGGACAATCTGACCGTTATCTTCTGATGCATTTGGTCTTGGCAGTATATATCCTGAGGCCACATCAACTTCACCTGTGTATCCTTCATAGGGACTGAACATGTCTGTGTATGCTTCTGTTGCTTTTGCAACTTCTTTGCCTTTATATGGATTCACGCCTTGTGTCTTATCTGCATCGATATTACTGCCAGTATTATTCTTGACAATAGATGTTATAGCTCGTCCATCGTAAACCTCTACCATGCCCATACCTCCTGCCCCTTGGCCGACTAAAATGTCCACAAAATTATCAGAATTAATATCACCGGCTGCAACATTAACCGTTGTTTGAGAGTTGTATTTTCTAAAAGGCTTGATTTTGGCGAGCCTCTCATAATCCTTTCCGCTGTAGATCTCGATCAATGGCTCCGCATCCTCACCTCCTATTCCAATAATGATGTCACCATGTCCATCACCGTTGATATCACCAATTGCAATCGATGACCTCAGTGATCTCGACTTCTTCTTGGCAAAGGCTTTTATTGTTGTGAGTAAGTTTTCATCTCCAGCAAGAGTGGTTTCCGCCGATTTACCTTGATCCTTCTTCAATTTATAGGATCCCGTAACAGCTTGATTGACTGAGTCTCCGTCGTAAAGCTTGATATCAAATCCTGCTTCATTCTTTTGTATGCGATTGCTGACGATGGCTATGTCTGCAATGTTGTCGGATTCTCCCTCTATCCCTCCTGGGAATGTTTCGGCTAGCTTTTCCCTTTTGAAGTACTTGCCATAGTTAATATCTCCGATGGCAATATTTGTCTTTTTGATTCCGAGTTCGAATGCTTGAATGGAAAAAACATCCATCATCGATGTTCCAATTCTGAATGATGGATTTGAATCTTGCCTTTCGGATCCGATGTAATTGGAATCGGTGTTTAAAATTATTTTCACTGCTTGCATCATTCCTGCATCTTCGTGAAACAGAATATGACAGTGATTAACATAAGCTCCGGTATAATCTTCGAATTTCATGAATATTTTTGTTTGAAAGTTTAGCGGTATGTCATTGGTGCTGTTTGTTATGGGGTTGAAATACGCTGGGGTGCCGTAGGGATTTGTTTCCGTGGCTGAACCAGGTATATAAGCGCCGGCAAGAGTAACTGTATCTACCAGCTGGTTCGCTGGGTATGATGGTATGTCTTCGACGTCTATGCCATTAATTTCGGTGACGACAAAGTCGTTCTGATGAATGTGGAACGGATGCCATTCACCCCAAACAGCACCATAACCAAGTGAGCTATTTTCAAGATTCCATTCTTCTGTGGTTCCCAACATTGGCATTGCAACCACTGGTTGCTCACTTGGAGAATGCCCGAACCATCGGCCATTGATCCAATACATGTTTTCAAATGTTGACGGATCGTTGTCATCAAGTCCTGGCCCTGCAACCCTCGAATAA
>WTGE01000349.1 GCA_011525445.1 Synechococcus sp. CO36386bin_37 | reverse complement strand
ACCACCGCATCGGCGTGTTTGAAGCGGAAACCTACGCGCTCACCACTCATGGAAATCGGAACCTGCCACTGTATTCAATTATCCATGCTGACAGGTCACCCTTCAGGCCGCATTAATGGGAAGGCAATCACATCTCTGATCGATGGACTATCAGTGAGCAGCATGACGAGCCGATCGATTCCAATCCCGAGTCCACCGGTGGGAGGCATGCCGATTTCGAGGGCCTGAATGAAATCCTCATCGACACCATTGGCCTCGTCATCTCCCGCTGCACGCCGCTCCTGCTGCAGTTCCAGCCGCGCTCTCTGATCCAAGGGATCGGTGAGCTCGCTGAAAGCATTCGCAGTTTCACGGCCCACGATGAACAATTCAAATCTCTCCACCAAACCGGGCTTGCTGCGATGTTTTCGGGCCAACGGTGAAATTTCCTGCGGATAATCGAGCACAAATGTGGGTTGGATCAGATTCGGCTCCACGGCATGCTCGAAGGCTTCGTTCAACAGTCGGCCCACCGTGTCAGCTTTGTCCGGCACAGGCAATCCTGAAACCCGCATGGCGTCTGCTGCCGCTTCACGGGCCTGGAAGGAGCTGAAATCAAGCCCTGTAGCCTCATGGACCAGATCATGCATGGTGACTCGCCTCCAGGGCGGCGTGAGATCCACATCAACCCCCTGATAGCGGATGCGAGTGGTGCCGCAGACCTGATCACAAACAGACGCAATCAGCGTTTCCGTGAGCGTCATCATGTCGTTGTAATCGGCATAGGCCTGGTACACCTCAACCGAGGTGAATTCAGGGTTGTGACGAGTACTTACCCCTTCATTGCGAAAAATCCTGCCGAGCTCGTACACCCGCTCAAATCCACCCACCACCAACCGCTTGAGATGGAGTTCCGTAGCAATTCTCAAGTACAGAGGCAAATCCAAGGTGTTGTGGTGCGTGACAAAGGGGCGAGCCTCCGCGCCTCCTGCTTCAGCCTGCAAAACCGGTGTTTCGATCTCCAGGAATTCCCGGTCATCCAACCAACGCCGAATGGCACTGACCGTCATCGCGCGACGGCGAAACGTCTCACGAGACTGAGGAGTCACGATCAGATCGAGATAGCGCTGGCGATAGCGCTTCTCCACATCCGCGAGACCATGCCACTTATCCGGCAAGGGCTGCAGAGACTTCGTCAGCATCTGCCATTCGCTCACCTTCACGGAGAGTTCACCTCGATCCGTGCGGCGCAAACTGCCTTTCACACCGATAAGGTCACCTGCGTCCACAAGGGAACTGAGCTGAGCGAACCTGTCACCAAGCGTCCCTTTTTCAAGGAACAACTGAATTGTTCCAGTTTCATCCGCCAACGTAAAAAAAGCGAGTTTGCCCATCACTCGGCGTGTCATCACCCGGCCAGCAACCGAAACCAAAACATCTCGCTCAGCTCCCTTGGGCAGGTCCGCATGGTCGGCTTGTAAACGAGCCATACGATCAGTGAGCTTGAACTGGAGCGCATAGGGCTCTTGCCCCAGATCTTTCAGGGCATTGGCCTTCTCCAAGCGAGTTTCGCGCAATTCAGACAATGAAGAACAAGCAATCGGGCGCCATCCTGCCCCGCGATGGGCAAGGGGACGAAATCATCAGGTCAAAATTTCAAACTGCTGCCACAGTCCCGGTCACCTCGCCCATTCGTTGGGATGCATAGCCAATGCCTCTAACCGTGAGAATGAGCTCGGGATTGCGTGGATCAGGTTCGAGTTTTCCTCGCAGACGGGCTACATACACGTCAACTACCCGGAGATCTGCTGCACGTCGGGGTGGATAACCCCAAAGCTGTTCCAAAATTTCGGCACGCGGAACAACATGACCTGGATCGCGAAACAACAATTCCAGCAGGCTAAATTCTGTATAGGTCAGGGCGATCCTCTCGGCACCTCTGCTCACTTGGCGTCGATTGGTGTCAACAACGAGGTCACCAACACGCATCACCCCCTGGCCACTGGGGATTTCACGCGGCTCAACAACAGCAGATCCGGAACCAAAACGTCTTAAAATGGTGGAAATCCTGGCTTCCAGCTCCTTGGGACTAAACGGTTTTGGAAGGTAGTCATCTGCACCTAGATCCAACCCAGCCACGCGTTCAGAGATGGACTCAAGCGCCGATAAGAAGATGATGGGAACGCATGACTCAGCCCTTAAACGACGGCATACAGCAAAGCCATCCATCTTGGGGAGCATGACGTCAAGCACGACCAGGTCGGGAGATTCCTGATGAAACACTTCAAGAGCTTCCTCACCGTCCTCAGCTGAGACAACTCTGTACCCAGCCAACTGCAGACGCATGAGCAAGACCCGTCGAACGGCGGGCTCATCGTCAACCACAAGAATGGTTCCTTTTACAGAGGTCCCATCCGTGGGCATCGCAACACTATGTGAAGAGAAGCAACTCTACCGCTCAGCCTGGACAGCCTGCGGAGAGCAAAAAGGCACCAGCTCAGGCTTCTGATTCTCTTTAGATTCTCCAATAAGTCGTCGTTGTCCAAAACAAAAGTCAAGGGCTTCGTTTAAGGCCATCGAGCCTCTGCATAACGGTTCCACTGTTCAGCAGCAGTGCGCACCGCTTCCTCACTGCTGATCTGACCCAGCATGGACCGTTGCAACTGGGTGTAAATAATGCTTTGAAGCCTCTTTATCCCTGGCGTTGCGGGGACGAGGACCCTTGCCTCCTCGAGTGTTTTGGCCGAGAGAAGTCTGGCCTCGCGAATTTGGGCCTCCCCTGGGGTGGATGGACGCTCCGATTCAAGATCAGCACGCACCTGCTTGAGAGCCTCTAGGGAGGAAGGCAAGACCCTGGCCTCACGGGCAAATTGGGCTTGATTAGGGCCATTGGTCAGATCAAGGGCAAACGCCAATGCCTCTTGAGCTCTCGTGCTCTGGCGAGGCACGGCCAATGTCATTAGCGCCACATTGGCGGTGCCATCTCCACCGGTCAATGGTGGTTGTGGTGAGGTCACTGCAGCCACTCCAGGAGCGTTGGTCTGAATGCTGCGCAAAAATTCAGCGCCGCTGGCCAGAAGGGCGATCTCACCGCTTTGATACAACTCGATTGCCCGTCGCTGCCCCTGACTCACGACCTCCCTGGGGAGAAGCCCGTCCCGATACAAATCAGTCCAAAACGCAAAAGCTTTTTGCCCCTCGGGTGAATTGAAACCAGCACGTTGACGGTCGTCCAACAAAACCACACCCATTTGCACCATCGACTCCAGCAATTCAGCCGAATCGTCGGGGACGGTCGTCACAAACAAGCCGTACCGCCCTGTTCGCTCACGAATACGACGGGCAAAGTCAGGGACATCCTCCCAACGACGCGGTGGAGAGACCAGCCCAGCGCGTTGCAGCAGATCCTGATTCACCAAACTGAGACGGACCGTGAGGTACCAGGGCACGGCAATTTGGCCCGCTTGTGGATCTCGAGCAGCACGCCATACCGAAGGCAAATAACGCTTGGCTGCATCGGGAGGAAGCAGGGGCGTGAGATCAGTCAACCCACCCTTGCTGGCCAAATTGGCTGCGAAGGGAGGATTGAGATTCACCACATCGGGTGCCGTACGGGCAAAGACAGCTGCGAGCAGCTTGCGCTCAACCGAGCCCCATGGCAAATCGGTCCAACGCACCGGTGCATCAGGATGGTCTTGTTCCCAGCGATCAATCACCTTCTCCATATAGGTGTTGAATTTTGGGGCTAGTTGCAAAGTCCAGAGCTGAAGAGCCTGATCGGGAGCGGACGCTCGCCGACATCCCCCAATCAGCAAAGAAGTGCTGATAAGCACCAATGCAAGCCATCTGGAGCGAGACGACATCTGACGACGGAGAAAAGGCTGAATCATGCGGGTGTGCGCCTTCGCCAGATCAAGAGTTGCCAAGAGCCAATCATCGGAGCCAATAACCCCGTCATGAGCCCCTGTGCCAAACACGTTTGCAGGGCAAAGGCTTGGGTCAATGGTGAGTCCAAACCTTGAACCAAGAACTGCATCCACAGACTGAGCCCCAGCAGCATTGTGCCGATCCAAGCGAGCAAGCCCAAATTGAGACTGCGTTGAATCGGTCGACCCCGCCGACCCAGACGTCCCCACCACCAACCCAACAACATCAACGCGGGCACCTGGCTGACATCTGCAACGTTGAGGCCGTCCAAAACCAGACCGATCGCTGCGCCCGCGATCACCCCTGAAACAGGCCCATCAACCAAGGCCCAGGGCAACAGCCACAACACCGCCCAACTCGGAGCAATCCCGCCCAAACTCAACCACGACGGCGCAGCCAGGCTGATCAGCGGAATCAGCAATCCGGAAGCCACACAAATCGGTTGTCGATACAGCGGAACCATCGATCAACGGCGACTCACCTGAACCCAGTCGATTGCATCCGGAGGCGCAATCAACTGAATGATGGCAGTGGGGGCAGGCACCGCTCTGAGATTCAAGGACTGGATCACGCCAACTGGAAGATTGGCTGGCAGCAGAGTGCTTGCTGGTGAGGTGCTGACCAAATCACCAGGACGCACCTTCACATCTTTATCGAGAAATTCCAATTGAGGACGGGCCGTCCCCAGTCCCACCAGCAAGGCATGCTGTCGGGTTCGCGGCACCCATACACCCACCCGACTGCCTGGAGCCGTGAGCAATCGCACCATGCTTGTCGCCGGCGTTGCACTTTGAACCCGTCCAATCAGGCCACCGGGACCAATCACAGCATCGCCTTCCTTGACACCGTCAAACCCTCCTTTGCCCAGCACAATCTGTTGCCACCACCCCTCCGGAGTTCTCGAGATCACAGCAGCCGAGATGACACTTTCGTCAGCTTGACGATCCAGGGAGAGCAGTCCTCGCAGGCGGTCATTGTCAGCCTCAAGCAACTGCAAACGGATTGCATCCTGCTGCTGCTTAGCCAGCTGAATCCACTGCTTCTGGGCTGAGCCTGGCCAAAACGGACGTGTCAGCAAGGCATAGGCATCAGCAAAACCGGCGCCTTTGCTCCAACGCACCATTCCTAGCAACCCGAGAAGAGCCAGCCAAGGCCAAATGCGTTTGAAGCTGCGGGATCGGGTTCCCTGCGGCCACGGCGAAGAACCCATTGGGGCTAGAGACTAGATGCAGAACGAACGAATTCAGGCGTATCGAGCACACGCTGCAAGCGCTTGTAGTCCTCCAACACCTGCCCGCAACCATTAACGACACACAACAACGGATCCTCGGCGACATGAGTGAAGATCCCGGTTTCGTGGCTGATCAGGTCACTGATCCCCCTCACCAGGGCTCCACCACCAGCGAGCATGATGCCCCGATCAACAATGTCAGCTGCCAGCTCAGGGGGAGTGCGTTCCAATGTGCGCTTCACAGCTTCAACGATCACATTGAGCGGCTCGGCAATCGCCTCACGCAAGTCACCGGCCTGCAGCTGAATCGTGCGCGGCAATCCTGACAACAAGTGCAGACCTCGAACATCCATCACCGTTTGGTCGAACTCATTATCTGGAAATGCGGAACCAATTCGAATCTTGATGTCTTCGGCGGTGCGCTCACCCACCACCAGGTTGTGGACCTTTTTGAGATGCACCCCGATGGAATCGCTGATCTCATCACCAGCCACACGAACGGATTCACTCAAAACCGTGCCACCGAGGCTCAATACTGCAACCTCCGTGGTTCCGCCGCCGATATCCACAATCATGGTGCCGACTGGCTCAGTGACAGGCAAGCCAGCGCCGATCGCAGCGGCTACGGGCTCATCGATGAGATGCACCTCGCGGGCACCGGCCAACCCGGCCTCTCGAACAGCACGACGCTCCACGCCTGTGACGCCGCTGGGTATACCCACAACCAAGCGCGGAGCGACGATCCCGCGCCCCTCATTGCCCTTCTGTATGAAGCTCTTAAGCATTTGCTCAGCAGCATCAAAATCGGCAATCACCCCATCACGAAGAGGGCGAACCGCACGGATGTTGCCGGGCGTACGACCCAGCATCAACTTCGCCTCATCACCAACGGCCAGAGGAACGCCTCTTTCCAAATCAATCGCCACGACTGACGGCTCCTGAAGCACGATTCCCTTGCCGGAGACGTAAATCAACGTGTTAGCGGTGCCTAGGTCGATCCCGATATCGCGGGAGAGCTGAAATCGACGAAAGAGCACTGGTCATGGAACAAGTCGCCGAATCCTAGAGGGGGTGTCTCACCCTGACTGATACATCCGGCATTGAGGGTGGAACTCCTTAAAAGCAGCCACGATGACCGTGGCGCATCATGATCCACACAACAGGAAACAGTCATGGGAGTCAATTCAGTCACACTCGTCGGACGGGCCGGCCGAGATCCAGAAGTGCGTTATTTCGAATCGGGAAGCATGGTGGCCAATCTCACGATTGCCGTGAATCGCCGCAGTCGCGACGACGAACCGGACTGGTTCAACCTTGAGATCTGGGGGAAGCAGGCCCAGGTGGCAGCCGATTACGTAAAAAAAGGCTCTCTTCTCGGGATCATCGGAAGCTTCAAGCTGGATCGCTGGACCGATCGAAACAGCGGTGAGGAGCGCAGCAAACCCGTTGTTCGTGTCGATCGGCTCGAACTTTTGGGATCCAGGCGCGACAGTGAAACCTCATCCAGCGGATTTGGAGGAGGGAGCCCAAGCGAAGAAGAAGTGCCTTTCTGAAATTCATTCAGACAACTTCTTTTCTCGAGATTCGATCAAGTTCCTTCTGCGACCGGCTGAAGAGTTTGATGTCAACCATCAAGCCGGTCATTCAACAATCAGTCTGACGACGAACGACGACGCCAAATCCTGAGGGCAAGCCAGATTCCACCGGCCAAAACGGCAACCACCAACCCCACCTTGATCACCTTGGAGACGGGATCGATCCAGACTTCAACGTTGCTGTAGCCCTCACCAAGCACCATCCCTGCGATGGTGAGCAACAGCGTCCAGATCAAGCTGCCTGCCGTGGTCCAAACTAAAAACGGGACCATCGGCATCAGCTCAATACCCGCTGGAACGGAAATCAGAGTGCGGATACCAGGGACTAGGCGACCCCAAAACACCAGAGCTGTGCCGTAACGGGTGAACCAACGGCGACTACGCGCCAATTCCTCAGGGCTGATGCCGATCCAACGCCCATGGCGGTCCAACCAGTGCTCAATGCGTTGTTCATTAATCAGACGACCGATCCCATACCAAGGCAGCGCCCCCAGTACGGTCCCGAGCAAACCAGCAACGACAACTGGAACAAACTGCAACTGGCCTTGTTGCACGTAAAACCCACCCAGTGGCATGATCAATTCCGAGGGAATAGGAGGAAACAAATTCTCCAAAAACATGGCTGCAAAAATGGAGCCATATCCCAACCATTGATTCGCCTCGACGGCCTGTCCAATCAGCTCAGGGAGCTGGGTGATCAGTTCAGACAGACCCATTAACATCCATAACAAAGCGACGCCAGTGTTTCATACTTTTCGATCCAGCGGCACCCTCGCTAGTGCTGTGATTGACTGAACGGAATCAGTAGTCGCCTCAGAAGAAATATCTCCACCCTCGAGGAGACAAAACATCATTTGAAACGCAAAAGTCTGAGGCACTTCCTCCATAGATCACCAGCCAATTCATCGAGGAAACAAGAGCCATTGAACCGCTCAAAGATTCCATTGAGTTGACAAGCAAGCTCGGAACGCAACCTCCCCTCGGCCGACCGTTCAAATTGCTTATAGATGTCTTTTAAAATAGAAGCAGAAACAGAGTGGACTGTTGATACTTTGCGAATAAACAAATAGCCACTTTTCCGGCATTCGCTGAGAAGTCCAGGCGTCAGATCCAGGGCGCAGGCCTGCGTGCGCGTTGGATCGGGATTGCAATAAAGAAAGCGATCATCGCGAACAGTGCGCCGAGAGGCGATCAATACATTCACCCAGTAGTACTCGTCGGCCAATTGCTTTAAAGGACAGTCCCTCAAAGACAACCCTCGCACTGATTGATAATCCGCCGAGCTTATAGAAAAAAACATATTTTGCTTCATCATCTGAGAAGCGTCTAAACCCAACCACGGCGCC
This sequence comes from Synechococcus sp. CO36386bin_37, assembly GCA_011525445.1. Next base: position 4,223 of record WTGE01000349.1, on the reverse strand, counting down.
ATCTGCCCATAACGCTCGGCATTTTTCCTGGACTGCCGCTCCGTTAAACCCTCTGCTGGTTGCAACGAAAACCTTGTGCTCTGACAGTGTTCATGAATCCTTTCGAAAGACCACAAAGGAATCATGTCTCCTGATAAAAGAATCATGGAAGTGCAACCATCTCTAGAGGCTTGATCGAACAGACGGTGTGTCGCCATTACAAGGCTGAGCTCACCCCATGCCGTTGGGAGAGGATCACAGTCAACAACTGCCCCGCATGGTACAGCCCTTGGGGAAGAGGTTTTGGCATGAACATAAATGCGGTACTGCGAAGAGGAGGTACCTTGAAAAAAAGCAGTCCAAAGATCGAGATTGTTGACGCTATCCTTAATCAAAAAGCAAAAACCAATAGCCACAGGCCTCGCCTAATCGGAAAAAATTTTGATCCCCCATAAAACCATCAACAGAGCATTAACGACAAGGGAAACTGGCAACAATACTAAAGATCTTGTGTTGCAGATGCAGATTTTTCACCGCAGAGAGTCCACTCCTCTAAATGAGGCAATCCAGAAGCAGATTCAACATCGAGAGAAGTTCAATCCAAAAGGGAGTAGAAAAACAAGAAATCCATGCAATCAAAGACGATCCGCAGACACTAAATTCACACCAAAAGCAAACCAAACTTGCGACAATCCGCCTCCTCCAACAGAAAAACGGTCAAAACCAGAAGAAAATAAAAATGGGCTGCCTTAGCAGCCCTCAGTGCAATCCAAAAACCATCAATAACGGTAGTGGTCAGGCTTATAGGGACCTTCCACTGGAACATTGATGTAATCAGCCTGATCCTTGCTCAACTCAGTGAGTTTGGCACCGATCTTCTCAAGATGAAGGCGAGCCACCATCTCATCTAGATGCTTTGGCAACACATACACCTCCTTTTCATACTCATCGCCCTTGGTAAAAAGTTCAATCTGAGCCAAAACCTGATTCGTAAAAGAATTGCTCATAACAAAACTGGGGTGACCTGTCGCACAACCCAAATTGACAAGACGGCCTTCTGCAAGAAGGATGATCTTGTTGCCACTTGGCAGAGTGACGTGATCCACCTGTGGCTTGATGTTGTCCCACTTGTAGGACTTGAGCGAAGCAACATCGATCTCGTTATCAAAGTGCCCGATATTGCAGACGATCGCTTCATCTTTCATCTTCAACAGATGCTCATGACGAATCACCTGGTAGTTACCTGTAGCCGTTACAAAGATATCCATTTGATCCACCACATCTTCGAGGCGAACAACCCGGTACCCCTCCATGGCAGCCTGCAATGCACATATGGGATCCACTTCGGCAATACACACCGTGGCACCGAGACCACGCAGGGACTGCGCTGACCCTTTACCGACATCGCCATAACCCACAACCAGGGCCTGCTTGCCAGCCACCATGACATCAGTGGCACGTTTAATGCTGTCAACAAGCGATTCACGACAGCCATACAGGTTGTCGAATTTGCTCTTCGTGACGGAATCGTTCACATTGATCGCGGGGAAAGGAAGCTCTCCGCTTTTTTGCATTTTGTACAGCCTGGCCACTCCGGTGGTGGTTTCTTCTGTCACACCTTGAATCTCAGCCTTAATGCGGCTGTAAAAACTCGAATCTTGCGCCAGCTTCTTCTTTATCGAAGCAAACAGAAACGTCTCTTCTTCATTCGATGGATTCTCGAGCACTGTGATGTCTTGCTCGGCCTGGCTTCCCAGCATCACCAGCCCGGTCGCATCACCACCGTCGTCCAAAATCATGTTTGGAGCTCCACCATCCCCCCACTCGAGGATGCTGTGGGTGTAATCCCAGTATTCCGCAAGCGTCTCACCCTTCACTGCGAACACAGGGACCCCACGCGCGGCCATCGCAGCTGCAGCATGATCCTGGGTGGAAAAAATGTTGCAAGACGCCCAGCGCACATCTGCACCGAGCTCCAGCAAAGTTTCAATCAGAACTGCAGTCTGAATTGTCATGTGAAGGGAGCCGGCAATACGAGCTCCCTTCAAGGGCTTGTCCTCACCGTACTTAGCCCGCAGTGCCATCAGGCCAGGCATTTCAGTCTCAGCGATATCAAGCTCCTTACGACCAAAATCAGCTAAACCGATATCCGCAATGACGTAATCCTCTGCCACTTGAAGTGCGGTCGTTACCTCGGCTGTTGCCACCATGTTGAAAAGCTCCCAGGGGAGGATGTGAACGATAAGTACTGCGGAGATGCCGAGACTTCGGGCTCCATTGGCGGTCAATCTACAGATGGGACGCTGATTCTCGAGAATCTGGACGCCACTCAAAATCTGGGACAACGCTTGGCGGCACACCTCAAACCACACGACGTGCTGTTGCTGAGGGGTCCCCTTGGAGCCGGTAAAACATCACTGGTACAAGGACTTGCTGATGCTTTGGGGATCAACGAACCCATCACCAGCCCAACCTTCGCGCTTGCCCAGCACTATCCCGAAGGCTGTCCACCACTGATCCACATCGATCTGTATCGGCTGGAACATGCAAGTGCTGCCAATGACCTGTTCATGCAAGAGGAGGAAGAAGCCAGGGCCCAGGGAGCTTTGCTCGTAGTGGAGTGGCCAGAGCGGCTGAATTTTTCTCTTCCTGAAGCATGGGTTTTGGATCTCGGATATGAGCCCGGCGGCGGACGCATGGCCACCCTTAAGCCACCAAGAAAGTAGTCCGATGACGAATCACCAAACAACCCTTAGATCTACTTCAAGCCTTGGCTGAGATGATGCATCCTGAAGCTCAAGATGAACGGCATCTGCATATTCTGCGCTGGCTTCTGCTTGGAGGATGGCTGATTCTGCTTCTGGTGATGGTGTTGCCGACGGGAGACGTGGCACGCCCGGCCATCTGCAGAGACTTGACAATTTGCAGCGACAGCATCGCGAATGACCTTTTCTGGAATGTCGGGCTACCTGCTGTCTTGCTCTGCGTGGTGTTCAGCCATGCACTCTGGCGCCGAATTTGCCCACTCTCCTTTGTCTCCCAGCTTGCCAAAGCCCTTGGCATGCAGAGGACCATCACCGATACACGCGGCAAAAAAAGGCTTGTCTTCGTTGACGAATCATCCTGGCTTGGCCGTCATCACATTCAGCTGCAGTGGAGCCTGCTGATCGCAGGTTTAACCATAAGAATTCTCATTGCCAACAGCAATGGCATCGTCCTTGCCTTGATGTGTGGGGCCGCTCTTTTCGGGGCCCTCATCACGGGCTGGGCTTATGCCGGCAAAACCTGGTGTCAGTATTTCTGCCCTTTCGGAGTCGCGCAACAAGTGATAACCGGCCCGCGCAGCCTGCCGGGGCGTGATGCCCATCTCAACCCGACATCACGTACCACTCAATCGATGTGTCGCACGAAAGCAGGAGAAGCAGGACAAGCCGATGTCAGCGCCTGCGTCGCTTGCAGCAAACCATGCATGGACATCGATGCGGAGCGTCATTACTGGGCCAATCTCCAGAGGAAGCGAGGACTCAACTGGGCCTGGTATTCCTATCCAGGCCTTGTCATCAGCTTCTTTTTGGTGATCGAAAGTTACGCACCGACAGGCGCGACATTTGAATACCTCGATTACCTCAAAAGTCACCTTTACACCTACGACAACCGTCTGGCCTCAATGGCCTGGCAATCCATTCTTCCGGATGGATGGCCCACCCTTCCAAGGCTGATCGCCGTTCCGCTCTTCATCGCGGGTGCCGCAGCGATCTCCCAGCTCCTGTTACAGCAGCTCGAGCGCTGGCAAGAAAAGCGCGTCCGGCAAAGCGAACATCCCAACGCAAAAGAGATTGCCATTCACAGAACTCGATTGCTGAGCACCGTCATCGCGGTGAACAGCTACTTCATCTTCAAAGGCAGCCCGTTGCCATGGACAGGACCTCGCGGCCATGCCGTCTTCAGGCTGGCAGTGATGGCGATCATGGCCATGTGGCTCTATCGGGGTTGGAACCGCAGTCAACAGCTCTACGAACGGGAGAGCACCAGCACAAGCCTGCGCAAGCAATTGACCAAACTTGGAGATCAGCTCGCCGATCTGCTCGGCGGACGTCGTCTTCAAGATCTGAGCCCCGCCGAGGTCTTCACCTTGGCAAAAGCTCTTCCCGCAAAGGCCAAGAGTGAAAGACGCTCCATCTACAGCAACGTCTTGAAAGAACAGCTGGAGCAGGGACGCCTCGATCGACGCACGGCTTTGGTGA
>WTGE01000063.1 GCA_011525445.1 Synechococcus sp. CO36386bin_37 | reverse complement strand
TCACGCAGTGGTGGATGCCATAGCTGACATACACATAAAACCGCCCTGGCTCACCAAAGAGCGTTTCGTTTTGCGGAGACCTGCGTCGGTAGCCATGACAAGCGGGTTCATCTTGGGAATAGGCCTCGGTTTCCACAATCACGCCCCAGAGCAGGGTGCCATTGCCCTTGCGTTTGACCAAATGGCAACCGACCAAGTCAGGGCCAACCAGATCTGCAGGACGGCAGAAAAAGGCGTTGGGCAGGGCTGGGAAATTCTTGGTGATGGTCTGAGCAGGTATGGGAGTGGCTTGGGGCTGGACTTCTCTTAGCCTGTGAATAGGCAAGTGATACGGAATGGGTAAGCCCAGTAAAGGTGGCGGGGGCTTCTCTGCAGGTCAATCAAATCCAAACAAAAGGGAAAGAGGTCCTACAAGCTCTGCTACTCAAACCTCGAAACATGAACGAGCACTCGTACTAATCAATCAGGGCAAACTTCAGGAAGCAGAAGAAATTTATGAAGAACTGATTTCAGCAGGAACTAAAAATCAAGAAATCTACGCCAACCTGGCGACAATTTATTTGATACAAAGCAGGCCCGACAAAAGTATTCCACTTTTCCAAAAAGCCCTACATCTCAAACCCGACGACATTGCCGCTCACAACAATCTCGGCATTGCTCTCAAGAAACAGGGCGCCCTTACCTCTGCCATCGCTTCCTACAACAAAGCCCTGGAGCTCAATCCCAACTACACAGACGCTTACAACAACCTGGGCAATGCCCTCAGAGAGAAGGGCGACCTTGCCGAAGCCATCGCTTCTTACAACAAAGCCCTGGAACTCAATCCCAACTACCCAGACGCTCACAACAACCTCGGGATTGCCCTCAAGGAGCTGGGTGACGTTGGCGCTGCCATCGCTTCCTACAACAAAGCCTTAGAGCTCAATCCCAATTACACAGACGCTCACTTCAACCTTGGCAATGCCTTCCAGGACCAGGGCGAATTCACTGCAGCAATCTCCTCTTACAACACTGCCCTTCGACTCAAGCCCAACGACCCAGAAACTCATAACAACCTCGGCAATGCACTCAGGGAACAGGGAGAACTCAACGCTGCCATCACTGCCTACAACAGAGCCCTTCAACTCAATCCCAACAACCCAGAAACTCTCAACAATCTCGGCACTGCACTCAAGGAGCAGGGCGAACTCAACGCTGCCATCACTGCCTATAACAGAGCCCTAGAGCTCAATCCCAACTACACCGATGCTCACTGGAACGCCTCGCTAACAATGTTGCTTGCCGGCGACTACAAAAACGGTTGGGAGCATTATGAATGGCGCAGCAAGAAAGAGAAAAATGTATTAAAACCGCACGCCCTACCCAAGTGCAGACAATCGATTGGCGAGGTCGCACTCAGAACAACTAGCAGTCTGCTTGTTGTTTCAGAACAGGGACTCGGGGATACACTTCAGTTCATGCGTTACGCGCTATTCCTTAAGGGTCAATGCGCTGCTGTTTCGCTCTGCGCTCAAACAAAACTCCACTCATTGATCCAAACATCAGGCATTGATCCATCGCCACTTTCTCCACAGCAAGCCAATCAAGTGAGCAAGGGGCAGTGGATACCTCTTCTTTCACTGCCGAAACATTTAGGGGTTAGTCCTGACGAACCGATCATTTCTAAGCCCTATATAAAGACTACAGAAGAACTCACTGCAAAGTGGTCCGACATCCTGGGGCCAAAAGAAAAACCATTCGTCGGCATCAACTGGCAAGGCAATCCAGAAGCAGAAAAAACAGGGCTTCGGGGGCGTTCATTAGCACTAGAAACTTTTTCTCCAATTGCAGCAAGCTGTCAAATTTCACTGGTCTCCCTCCAGAAGGGCTTCGGCAGCGAACAACTGGCAACCTGCTCCTTCAAGGATCAGTTTGTTAGTTGCCAGGATCAAATCAACGAGACCTGGGATTTCTTGGAGACAGCAGCCATCATTGCCAACTGCGATCTAGTCATCACAAGTGACTCTTCTGTCGCACACCTGGCAGGGGGAATGGGCAAAACAACTTGGCTGTTACTCCATAAAGTTCCTGATTGGCGTTGGGGCTTGGAAGGCGACACAACCTTTTGGTATCCCTCTGTACGTCTGTTCCGTCAGAGAGAGCGAGGAAACTGGGACGAGGTCATGAGGCGAGTAGCAGAGGCACTACACAATTACAGAGCAAACTCAACACTTACTAAAGTAGAAACAATTTCTCAGCCTGCAATCAAATCAAATTTTATCCAAAACATCCTTGCCCCTGTTTCTCTGGGTGAACTCTTAGACAGGATCACCATCCTGCAGATCAAGGCCCAGCATCTTCAAGGCACTGCTCTGGAGAATGTCAAAAAAGAGCTAGAGGCACTAGAAACCACAATGAATGATCTTCAGCTCAATATTGACCCAAAGCTGATCCAACGCCTCAAGAAAGTCAATCAAGACCTTTGGCAGATAGAAGACCATATTCGAGATCAAGAACGCAAAAAAAACTTTGGCCAAAGTTTTATACGTCTGGCACGATCGGTCTATCAGCGGAACGATCAGCGAGCAGCCATCAAAAAAGAAATCAATATCACCTATGGCTCAGCATTGGTGGAAGAGAAGTCATATCAGCAGTATTGACCTACTACCGACCTGATCCGTTTTGGGTCTTCTGGTATTCCCATCGGATCTGTTTAATTAGTTGCTGATACATATCCTTGAACGATTTATTACTCTTCTGCACCTCTAGCAGAATCACCGCCTCCACATCAGGAAGTCCGATGGTGATATTGTTCATTTGACTGCATCCAAGCTCCAGCTTCTTCGTATTCGCCTTCATACAGAAGGTTGGAAGATTGAAGCAGCGGCTTCTTGTCAGTTGAGTATTGCCAGGTGGAGCTTTTGGGCGCCGCCTTCTACATAGGTAATGATTAGTTGGTTTCTTCACATTTCTTTTTGGGTGATCTCGCTGTTGAATGGATGAAGGAGAATCAACTCCAAACTCGTCAGCTTTCTCAATTAACTGCTGATGCATCGGTCTTTTAGAATTGAATCTCAACTTAATTATTTAGGAACTCAGGAAACTTCTCCACAATTTGAAACGTATGAAACTGACCTATACCCTTCTCAGCACCTTGCTTTTGACAGCAGTCACACGGACACGCCAATGAGCCAAACAACTAAGCCTGTAAGTAGTGGTTGCTGAAGAAGTGCCCTAGGAAAAAACAGGAGGCATTTACTGGAATGAATTGAACCATGAATGGTCCTTTTGCTGCCGATTTTCAACCATCCAGTCCGCCTGAGTGCTTCTGCGTCACGACTCACTTCATGCAGAAGTGGGTGTCGTAGCTCATATACGCATGGGAAGTCCATGGCTGACCGAAGTGCAATTCGTTTAAGACGTCCTGCGCCTATGGCCATGGCAGGCGAACTCATATTGGAATAGACCTCTGTTTTCTTGGTAACGCCGGAAAGCAAATTGCCATTCCCCTTGTGCGTGACAAAACTGCTACCAACCAAGGCAGCTACGAATGCCCCTTCGATTCGGCTGAAGAAGGGGTGCGGCCGGGCTGGTAGCTTGTGCAAAGAACTGAGTGAATACGTGAGAGGTTTAAGAGAATAAGTCTCTTCAACTTAATCCCCAATTTTCAATAAAGCCCAAGCCAAAGTTTCCTGAATTTTCAAAATGCTAATCTCGATCGCCCCAAAATGAACGTAAATTTCACGCTTAAAAAGAAACTCCAAATCGAAACATCCGACGCAATTAAGGATCAGCTCATGGTTTGCTCCCATGAGAGGAGTGGAACACACTTTACAATGAATAGCTTAAGCATTGTAAGCAATTACCACTCGAATCCATGGCTGAATTATGACCTGCATCCACTTGGCGCTGATATCAACTTTTTCAGCGAAACGAGCGTCAAAAGCTTCATCAAAGGATTATCAAATATCAAAGTCAATGATAAATTAGCTTGTAATGCAAGCATAATCAAGTCACATTTTCCCTTAAGCCACCTTGGGGCAGACGCCTGCAATCTACCGCTCAAGATCATTTACATTTGGAGAGACCCCGCGGAGACAATCGCCTCACTCTGGAAATTCATGCACAGATGGAACTGGAATGAAGGGCCAAAAACAGAGACTCCTCTAGAGCTCGCAGCAGCAAGACCCTCTGGTCAATCACAAAGGTATCAAACCACAAATTACAAAGATTACTTTGAGCGCTGGGCTGCACACGTAATTGATGGCATAACACAATGCAAGAACAACCCAAATGCCTATAGCGTATCTTACAGTCAATTACTTACAGAACACACTTCAACAACCATAGACATCTGCAATAGTCTTTCTATTAAGACCCTTAAACCCCCAAGCCTTCCCAGCAAGAACCAAAACATTATCAAAGGCAAAAGCCTTACTATAAGCGATGAAAACATGACGCAACTCCGAGAGTTTTGCCATAAAAGAATAGAAGAATTTCCAGAGCTTAAGCACATCTTGAAAAAGGCCAAAAATCCCAACACCGATTTTTAATTTACAAATTAATTAATTTTTCACGAGTATTGCCCTTTCAAAAGATTTACCTTCTACTCTCTAATACCGAACCACAGATTTATCTTTCGAGCGCCAAGATAGTCAGTTGGAATATCAAAGAGAGACACTCCAACGACTCAGGCGGCAAGCAAACGCGGAACGCCATCAATATCAGTCTCAAGCTGACAACCAACTCACGCGCGACGCCACCTGTTGTAGGGCAGCCGAAGAGCTCATGGACAAAATCAGAATGTCTTGAGCAATGAACTGGGGCTCGTGTAGGCATGTTACTCAGCGCCCGAACCATGGCTGAATCCGTTCAAATAGAACAACCAATTACAGACAGAAGACTTCTATGCTTATCGGTACATCTTCATAAGTAAAAAGTGAAAAATCTGCGCATCTCCGCTGGCAAAAAACAGCATCAACAATAAATCCGATTCTCTATGCAAAGCTAGCGACAACTTACCTGACCAAAAGTAGTCCCAAAAAGAGCATTCGGCTACCAAATAAAGCCTTAAAAATCAAACCCAATTTCCCAAAAGCGCACTGGAACTTATCGTGAGCAATGCTTCTTGATGGCAACTAAAAAACCAGCTCAGAGAAATAGGAATGGTGAACAAAGAAAAAGAAAATGACATCAAAGCCTCAGGCCCTGCCCAATTCACATCAATGGAGAGAAGAACCCTGTCTCAATCAATCAAGCCAGCCGCAATTGATTCCAAAATAAACGCCTAGCAACATTTATTAGTCCGTGCTTTATACCATACTAAGACCATAACAAATTAAGCTTTTTGTATTCATCCGAAACCCCACTACTTAATCCAAATACAAGGACTCAACCCTTCTTCACTCAGTATCTAGATATTTTAAAAATCTGCTCAAAGAAACCAATCATCACTAAGCCCTACATCAAGACCACTGATAGACTAATTACAAAAAAGAGTAAGTTTCCAGTATTCAAAATACTCAATTACTGGCATCAACTGGCAGGGCAATCAGGGAAACGAATTGAAAAGTATCAAGTCTTTCTTTAGCACAAGAAAGTTTTGCTTCAATCACAGACAGGAGATCAACATCATATTTTTGATACCAAACTGGGTTTGGCAGCGAAAAAAAAGAAAGCTTCTATTTCAAAATCACTTTGTCAGTTTCCAGGATCAGGGGAATGAAGCCTGTAATTTCCTAGAAAAAGCAGACATCATTGCTGCTGCGACCAAGTCATCACGAGTGATACTTCAGTGGCAAATCTTGCAGAGGGAATGGAGAAGAAGACATGACACCTGCTCAAGAATATTTTGATTTGGGGTTGGATCTACAATGTACTACCACATTCTGGTATTCATCTATGGGCATGTCTCGCCAAAACGAGTCGGGCAACAGAAAGTAATTGATGGGGCGAGCAGCAAAGGCACTCCAGAAATAATTCGGAAATGCTGCCTCAACTCCCACTGATGAAGCTGCATCTCCTCATTATGCAACCAAATAAAGCCAATGGAAACCATTCATGCCATCATCTTTCTTAGTGAGCTAATCGACAAGATCGCTTTCCCTTAAATCAAAGCAAATCACCACCATGGCACAGCCCTAGAGAGTGTTGGATGCTCTTAAAGTCATACACAAAGAACTGCAGATTCATATTGACCCCATGCTTATCCAAAGCCTTAAGAAGGTTAAGGAGAATCTTTGGCTGCTAGAAAACGATAGTCGTGAACGGGAGCGATAATAAAGCTCTAGATAGACCTTTATTTTACTCGCACGATCACCCTTTGAACAGAAGGCTTTTCTCGCAACAAAAAATCAATACCTCTTGTAGCTCAGCCCATGCAAAACAAAACCATACTAACAACGTATAGCTGTTAATCACATGATTTATATTATGTCTCACATTGATCAAGAACCGCCCCACTGCTGAATACTAAAATTTTTATATCATGATAATTTTCAACAGAAGAGGTGGATGAAGTCAACGGGCATCGAAGGGAGATGAAGAGTGATGAAGCACAATTCGAATAACACCTGGCGCTGGTTGCCAAAACGTCCAGGTTTTTTCGACTGATCCCTGCCTGCCTTCAGAATCTGTCAACGTAACCACACCCATTGTGTTCGCAGTGTTTCCAAGAAGTTGAACCACCGTATCTGACACTGAACAAGCCTTCCAATTCCTGTAAGTCGCAAAACCCTGCTTTGGACCAAACTGTTTCACGTCTGGGTCAGGTCCAACAAAATAGGCCAATGCACCAGCACGGGTCGGACGAAAAGTGGAGCTGCCAACTGCATAAGTCGGCTTGAAAGCAACGGGTCCATACTGATACGCGTATGCGCTGTCGATCACGGCAGACGCCTTTGATTTCGCTGCCGAGTATCCTCCTGCTTGATAAGCAGCACTTATAGCCAATAGCGCATTACACCAACCCTTCTGGGCTGCGTTCACCTCTTCAAGAGAGATCTGAGTATCAAATCGTTGAACGTTTGGATTGGCATAAGCGGGGCAACCACCCACAATGCAGGCAGAGGCGGAAACCATCGAAAGACATCTAGCAATCAACTTATGCTTTTTTCGAACCTGAAGACTAGCCATTACTGAAAATTCTCGCTATTCATAAGTAGCTCAAAAAGCGTCGTTTAAGCAACAACAAAAAGTTAAATTTTAACAAAAAACGATTATCCTCAAGAGAGCAAAACGCGAACGGTGCAGCGATCAATCAACACCCATCCATGAAGAGCATTGGCCTACCATCAAGACAAAGGAAAAGGAGCGACAATACTTTCATTTCAACCCCATCAAGCAACCAGAAACAACCTTCAAATGAAACAAGAGACCCATTTCTGTGACATTCCAAGCTCAATTACAATGCAGCTTCTCTAAAAAGAGAAAAGGCACTCATCCTTGCCAGCAAATCACCAATTAGCAAAATTCTGGTTTCAAGAATTATTCACTATCAACTAATAATCTGTAGAGTCAAGTTATCATAGAACAGCTTTTGAGCTGAATGGCAACACCCAATACCAGGAAAAAATGCTTACAAAGCTTGCCAAATTGACTCTTAATCGAAGACTATAACGACGGCGAATCTTTAACTTTACCCTTTTGGCAATGCCAAACTCACTTTCGCGAAAACAAGAGCGACAACACACAACCCAATCCAGATCAAATGTCATCCCCTGACGACAGACCCTCGCGGTGATCTATCAGCACACCATTCATATCGCGTAAAAGCATCATCGTTCCTCCAGGAGATTGTTGGAGCAACGATCACCCCTGAACGACAAAGTGAATTGGATGATCTTCGTGCCACGCACCAATCCATAATTGGATGTGTGGGTGTAAGCCCTGCCTGAACATCAGCAGAGCCTGTTGAGAAAAGAAGAACTGTCATTCAAAGACGACCGAGCCTGTCTGCAGCTAATTCATGTCGGCATCACCCGGAACCACCTCAAGCCAAATCCAGGCCAGAAGAGATCTTGTTTTTCTTGGATTGGCCGGACTGTTCCTGGGTACCTTGGGAATGCTCAACATTCTGGGCCTGACCCGTTTCCTGGAGCTGGGGCACATCGGCTCATGGCCCATCGTGGTGGCTGTTGGCGCCCTTCCCTATCCCGTCACCTTCCTCTGCACCGATTTGATCAGTGAACTGTGGGGAGAGGAGAAAGCCACACAGGTGGTGTGGGTGGGTCTGCTCCTCAATGGATGGGTGGTTTTAATTCTGTGGCTCGGCGGTCTTCTACCAGGCCTCAATGGCGCTCCTGAATCCACCTTTTTTGAGATTCAACGCCTGGCCTTTGGGTCCGTGGGAGCTTCGATGGTGGCATACCTCACAGCCCAATTCGTGGACGTGCGTCTATTCCACTTTTGGAAGGAGCGCACCCAAGGCAAGGCCCTCTGGCTGCGCAACAACGGCTCCACCCTGGTGAGCCAGTTAGTGGACACGAGTGCCGTGGTGTTGATCAGCCACTATGCCGCTCATGTTCTACCCATCCGCGGAGGGGAAGCCGTTCTTCCTCAGCTGGTCTCTTTCATCGCCAGCGGTTATCTGTTCAAAGCACTGGCTGCTTTGGCTGACACCCTCCCTTTCATCTGGATCACAGCCTGGCTACGCAGTTGGCTGGATATTCAGGGCGACGGCAAGGAGATCATGTCCTGAATTCATCACCACAGGTGTGACGATCAGCGCCCCAAGCAATTCACCCTGGAAGACCTTGCCATGATTGGTGAAAAGCCTTTTCAATCATGGACGCCGCCCTTTCAGGCTTCAATCTCGGGACCGTGTTGGTCTTCGGGAGCGGACTGTTTGTGATCGCCACCTTTTATTTCGGAACACGAGGCGGCTACTACAACACCGATAAGTACGACGGTAACGGCACAGCCCATTAAGGAGAGAGTTGCGTCATCATCAATTCATTCACGGACAGGGCATGAGCACCTCAATGCCTGGCCCAGTTGCCAACACAGATTGTATTCGCCTCGCTCTTCAAAGCTGGCCGGATGTTGAAGCCTACCTGAAGAACTGCAAAGGGATCATTATCCCCTTGGGATCCACCGAGCAGCATGGTCCCACCGGTGCCATTGGCACGGACGCCCTCACCGCTGAGGCTGTGGCGCTTGAGTTAGGGCGTCAAACTGGAGTGCTGGTCACCCCAGCTCAGGCTTACGGCATGGCCGAACACCATCTCGGCTTCTCTGGCACGATGAGTCTTCAGCCCGCCACATTGATGGCGGTGATCCATGATCTCGTTCTGTCCTTGGCGACCCACGGATTCGATCGCATTTTTGTCGTGAATGGCCACGGGGGCAATATGGCCACCACCAAAGCGGCCTTTGCCCAAGCCTATGGAACGGCTGCAAGCCGAGGTCTTTCTGTCGCGCCCACCCTTCGATGCAGGCTCGCGAATTGGTTTATGACAGGGCCTGTGATGCGCCAAGCACGAGACCTTTACGGCGATCGCGAAGGACAGCACGCCACACCAAGTGAAATCTCCGTGACTCTTCACCTTCACAACAGCCTGATTGCAAAGCAAAGGCCTCTCCCTGATCCAGCACCATGTGGAGCGATTCACGGCCCAAGCGATTTTCGTCATCGATATCCAGACGGCCGCATGGGATCCGATCCCTTTCTCGCCAAACCCGAACATGGATCAGCCCTTCTGAACACGGCGGTCACGGCGTTACGCGAAGATCTTCAGAACTTTCTGTCTGCCGCATGAGCAAGATCACCTTCGAGGACGTGAGCAAGGTTGCCCAGCTTGCCCGTCTTGACTTACCTGAAGACGCCATTGCCACCTACACAGAACAGCTGGAGAAGATCCTCGACTACGTGGATCAGCTGCAAGCTATCGATACGGATGGCATTCCCCCCACCACACGAGCAGTGGAGGTTGTGAATGCCACGCGAGAGGACAAGGTTGTTAGCACAGACGTTCGTCAAGAGCTTCTCGACCAGGCTCCCCAACGTGAAGGCGACTTTTTTCGTGTTCCCAAAATACTTGCAGAATGAAATTCAAAAAGAATTGAATTATAATCTCAACTACAAGAATCCATGAGAATTAATATCTCGAATCGATCTGTTTATTAATATTTTTGTCGTGAAGGTGTTACAGCTGTGCGGCGTAGTAGCAAAAGCCAGGCACGACGCATTCCTCGATTTGGCAACAATTTCGCGATTGGCCTCATTTTGCTACCTTTCGGCTTGTGGCTGCGGACTCCGATAAGAATGTCATAGAGAAAGTTCACAACATCAGATCGGGTTTCAAAAATTCCAAGTCGTTGTGGGGATTGCTTTTCATTAAGGAGAGTTTTAGTAGCTTCGTAAGCAGGCTTGTATTCAAACCATGGAATTGATGGCCAAAGATGATGAATAAGATGGTAATTTTGGCCCATAATCAACCAATTCATCGTTCTGCCTGGATACACCCTTGCGTTCTGCCAACGATTTCGAGACAGGAAAGGCCGATGGGGTAAATAGTCGAAAAACAATCCAAGTGTGACTCCAACCATCAGAGCGGGAGCGAACCAGCAATTAAAAATAAAGGGGAGAAAATTGAAGCGAATTGCAGCCGCAATGACCGACAAAAAAACAGCTCTTTCAAATCCCCATTGCATCAATTCCCAACGCTTCCAGAGTTTTCTTTGAAAGAAGAAGTATTCATGGTAAAAAAATCGAGGTGCGATGAGCCAGAGAGGTCCAAAAGTACTAACAATATGATCGGGGTCATTTTTCGGATCATTGACGTGGGAATGATGCTGCAAATGAACCCTTGTAAAAACCGGAAAACTAAAACCAAGCAACAGAGCTGAACCGTGGCCCATCGCTTGATTGATCCAAGGAACCGGATGAGCAGCTTTGTGGCACGCGTCGTGAACAACGGTGCCCTCCAGGTGAAGCGATAAAAATCCCCCAATCAAAAGAACGGGTAGGGGCCAACCGCCGACAAACCAACCCCAGATCGTCAGCGCAGCCAATCCATATCCACCCAGGAAAAGGGCCACAGTGGGATTCCAGGCTGATGGTGGATCAACAAATTCCTTGGGCACTGACCGAAGCCGGACCGTCAATCCTGCCCTCTCCGGTTGTACAGGTGCCTGATTCATCAAAGATTCCTGGGATGCCCGCTGCTTCAAGCGACACCAATCTAGGAAAAGGAGTGCCCACCGCGAGACTTGAACTCGCACAACCGAAGTCACTGGTACCTAAAACCAGCGCGTCTACCAATTCCGCCAGATGGGCAGAAGCGAATCCTAAACATCAGCCCAGAATGACGATATGTCGCCAATTCTTTCAACGATGCTGGCCACCCTCACCGGAGACCTCTGCTTGCTCGCAGGGCTCGCGGTTTTACTTTTGCCGTTGCTCGCCACCGAGCTCAGTCGCCCCCGCGATGGCGCGTGGGGCGCCGTAATCCTCCTGCTTGGACTCGTTCTGGTGACCAGCAGTGACCGGCTCCGTGGAGCCCCGATGCTGGGAGTAGTGTGTGCTGGATTGCTCATCAGCCGATTAGCGACAGAGGTGGGACAGGCCCGCTGGCGAGATCTCAGTGAAGAGGAGCGAAAGCGGTTGAGATCCCATGAACGTTGGGCAACCAGCGTTCAACAGTTGACCACGGTTTTGTTCAGCCTTGGCAAGGTCACCACCGACACTCTGAAGAGTCTGAAACCCGCAGCGAAAACAGGCCCCAGCAAACGTTGGGTGCGCCCTGAATCGCCCCCCTCAGGCGACGACGCTTCATCCTCAAGCACTAAAGACAAAAAGGAGACCAACACCGGTGCCGACTCGACAGAACCAACACAACAAACCAATCGCAGCTCCAAGCAGTGGGTCCGCTCCAGCAACTCAGTTTCACGTCTGGAAGTCTGCGAAGTCGATGAAACAATCAACTCCCTTCAAGCATCAAGCGAAGCCAACCCAGAAGAAGCGACCCCCAACTCCAATCTCGATTCCAGTGCCGCTGATAACACCGAGAACAGCAGAACAAACCCCACCTCAGAGATGAGTTCAGCAGGCACCCGCAATGACGAAGACTGATAATCGCCTTTGCGACAGCGCCAACGTGACCCAGCAGACAGGACAAAACGCTGACAAACGCCCGTCCTACAAAGACACCCTCAACCTGCTGGAGACTGGGTTTGGCATGCGCGCCAATGCCATTCATCGCGAACCGGAACTCCAAGCCTTCTGGAAAGAGAAAGGCATCGATCTGAATCTGGGAGTCAAAAATCCTGGGCCGATTTTCACCTTGCATGACGGCCCCCCCTATGCCAATGGAGCCCTGCACATGGGGCATGCCCTCAACAAAGTGCTTAAG
>WTGE01000150.1 GCA_011525445.1 Synechococcus sp. CO36386bin_37 | reverse complement strand
CCAATGTGGAGACACGTTCAGACCTCATCGCCAAGATGACAGCAACCCTCTGCCGTGCCCCCTTTCAACAATCGCCTCATTTCCCAGCTGAGGTTTGAAGGGTGACACGTCAACGGCTACAGAAATTGATCGCCTCCGCAGGACTGTGCTCAAGGCGCCACGCTGAAAACCTGATCAGGGCCGGCAGGGTTCAAGTCAACCATTGCCAAGCCAAGCTTGGTGATCAGGCCGATCCGCAAAACGATCACATTGAGGTTGATGGTCGTCCCTTGTCCTCACCACCCTCTCCAAGACTGATCCTGCTGAATAAACCTCCAGGAGTCATCACCAGCTGCAGTGATCCGCAAGGACGGAAAACGGTCCTCGATCTAGTTCCGAAGTCACTCCGAAGAGGTTTGCACCCTGTTGGAAGATTGGATGGAGACAGCCGCGGAGCCCTTCTACTCACCAATCAGGGTGAGATGACCTTGCAGCTCACCCACCCTCGCTACTCCCACCGCAAAACCTACAGGGTTCAGGTGCAAGGAAGGCCAACACCAGCCACACTCCAGCGCTGGAGCCATGGAGTGGAACTCGATGGCCTTCCCACCCAACCAGCCGAGGTCAGTGTGGTGGAACAAAGAGCGCACCAATCCCTGTTGAAGGTGATTCTTAGAGAGGGCAGAAACCGACAAATTCGCCGGGTGGCCGATGCCCTCGGCCACCCGGTACTGGATCTACAACGCACAGCCATCGCGTCCATTGATCTCGGTTCTTTGCCAGAGGGCAGCTGGCGCGAGGTAACACGGTCAGAATGGGATTTCATCCGTTTGGAACGGAACGAGACTTCCTCCTAAGGCCTTCGCCAAGATGAAATTGTCCCTGCCTTGGCGACGTCAGAAGTCCAAGCCGAACACTCCAGAGCCAAACGAAAACAGCAGCAACTCCCTTGAGGAGGCCGGCCAAATACTGAAACTGGAGAGAGAGAAAAGAGGTCTGAGCATGCGGGATCTCTCGACCGAAGTCAGAATCACAACCCCCGTGCTCGAAGCACTCGAACGCGGTTGGCCAGAGCGCTTACCGGAACCTGCCTACCTAGTGGCAATGCTTCAACGCTTGGAGACCTACTTCAACCTTCCAAGCAATAGCTTGAGTGCAGCACTACCGAGTCGTTCAGAGGCCAGTGCATTCTCAACCCAGGGGCGACGCACCCGCTTCACGCTTGGCAGCATCGATATCTTCACCACTTGGCAGGGAAGCTTGGTCTACGGCGCCGTCATGCTTGGCACAATCCTTGCGCTCAATCATCAGTACCACCGTCTCGTCAGCAGTGCAGCCTTTTCACCCAGCCCTATTCCAATCCATACACCGTTGGAATCAGATCCAATCTTGAAAGGATTACGACCGCTGGAGAAGGTGCTCAACATCCCCGCTGGTGAACTGAAAAATCCCATCACGATTCCCACACCGTCCGGAGTGCTCGAGATCAAACTCAACCAACCGCGGCTGATCAACCTGAGCAGCGAAAGTGGAGATCAAACCAATCTTCAAGGGTCCAAAGGAACGGTGACCTTGTTACTCGTCCCACCACTGAACCTGCAAATCCAGCCTCCACCAAGCGAAACCGACTCTGTGCGCTGGAACGGAAGAGACCTTGCAGCCAAGACCAATCAACCGGGTGTGTTTGACATCCCCCAGGCAGCAGCCCTCTCGCCATAACCCTTGAGCGCACCATGAAAAGCACCATCCATCGCGCTCATCCGCCAACACCAGTTCCCGCCCACAGTTCCTGGGGTGTTGAATCGTGCCTGGTCATCAAGATGGAGTAAATCCTGTAAGGGCAGCACAACGAGTGCAGCGGAGGTTGACAGACCAAGTTCCAGCAGTTGCCAACCTGGTGCTTCCACATCACGCCCCAACTGCTCGCCCACCCGACGTCGAGACGATTCATCAAGGCACTGCCACCAGCCATTGGTTGTCGGGTTGTCGTGGGTACCGGTGTACACAACCCATCGACTGCCTTTGATGTTCTGAGGCAAATAAGGGTTATCGGGACTGCCATCAAAGGCAAACTGCAGCACTTTCATGCCTGGCAACTGAAAGCGATCACGCAGCCGTTCCACATCAGGAGTGATCACACCGAGATCTTCCGCCACGATCGGGAGTGTTCCGCCGGCATCTCGACGCAGAAGACGCAGCAGGTCATAGCCAGGGGAACGCTGCCAAACACCATTTTGAGCCGTGGCGTCATCGCCGGGGACAGCCCAAAAC
>WTGE01000278.1 GCA_011525445.1 Synechococcus sp. CO36386bin_37 | reverse complement strand
GGTATATCCATCAATCTTCCTAAAAATAATAATGATGTACTTCCCATTCATGCTGACACTTGGAATGGAGTATCCCCATTTGAACTCAATATTTGGATTCCATTTGTAAACTGCTTTGACAGCATGTGCCTCTACATTCTTGAAAAAGACAAATACCTTAAAAAGATAGAGAACACCAAAGGACTATTGAGGTTAACATCAGATCAACTATTTGATGCACTCTATGATGACTTGACATGGATTCCGATCAAATACGGTCAAATTTTAGCTTTTGATCAATCTCTTCCTCATGGCTATTCATTAAATAAAGAATGCGTCACTCATTGGTCAATGAATTGTCGTTTTAAGGGACTTCACACTCCCTACTGGGATAAAAAATTAGGAGAATATTTTATGCCAATTACAGTACGCAGCAGCACAAGGCTCGGCATGAATTACACCCATCCTAGAAACTGGACCTAGATATGAAAGACTTGGCGAGAGGGTATATTGCAAGTGGTCTGATTAGTGGATATCGGACCCCTCAACATCTTCAAAATCAAATCGTAAGAGCTTACTGTGACTTAAACAACCTAACATTTGTTTTATCGCGTGCGGAATACTGGATTGATGGCAATACCGACTGCCAACTATGGGCAGCATTAAAGGAAGGCTTTGAGCATATCGTCTTTTTTAGTATTTGGCAGCTCCCTGTAGAGTGCCATAACAGAATAAAGATTTACGATTATTGTGAAAGAAATAAGATAACTCTCCACTTTGCCACTGAACGGATTTGCATTCAAGAAAATGGCGACTGCACAGAAGATCTCGAGATCTTGATCAAGTCAAATCTAATGGTGCTCCAAAACACCGAATACCAAGACCAGCTGGATATTTTGCGCAAACTCCTCTAATGGTTCTAATGTATTAAATTTTAAATTATTGATTCATGGAGTCTATCGACACCATTTACCAGCTTGACGAAGCTAAAAAATTTCACTCCTAAATGACCCGCCCTTCCTCAAATGCGCACTAAAGTCTTAAACCTAGAGAAAGCCTCAAGTTTCCATGGCTGTGTTATGGCCTATGGACACTTCAGCACAATCCACCCAGGTCATCTTCGTTACCTGCGACATGCTCGGGGACTTGGAGACCACTTGGTAGTTGCACTAATTGGTGATAGATCCAGCACAACTTACCCATTTAATCAAAATGAACGTGCTGAAGCCCTATCTCTCTTGGGGATTGCTGATGCAATCTTGCTCTTGCAGGCTGATGAAATTGACAAGGTTGTTGAGGAGATACGACCGTCAATGCTTGTGCTTGGTAACGAGTACAAAGACAAAGTTGAAATTCAGTCGACTCTCACTAAACAACGTCATCAAGGAGGAGCTGTTCAGTTTCATGCTGGAGAAACTCACTACGCCACTGCTGACCTTCTCAGCAGCTCTGAGCGAGACTTGCGTCAGGAGCGCAAACATCTATTACAAAATGCCTGTGCGCGTCAGGGAATCAAAAGAAGTGAGCTTCTAAAAGCAATCACGAACTGGCAAAACACACGCCTAATCGTGCTTGGCGACACAATCGTGGATCAATACGCCGCCTGTGAGGCTATCGGAATGAGTGCCGAAGCGCCCGTCGTAGTTGTTCGCGAGCTTGATCACAGAAACTTCATTGGTGGCGCAGCAGTAGTGGCGGCCCATATTTGCGCACTTGGAGCGAAATGTGACTTTGTTTCGGTAGTTGGTACTGACAGCACAGCTGAATTGGTCAAGCAAGAGCTTGCTGAACAAGGTATTGGCGATGGGCTGACCAATGACCCCTCTCGACCGACCACCTTCAAAAAAAGGTATGTGGTTGAAAACCAAAAATTATTTCGTGTCAGCCGGCTAGAAGAACACAACCTTGATGCGTCTGTAGAAGATCAAGTAGTGACCCAGCTTGAAAGGTTAGCCCCATCAGCTCAGGGGATTGTTATCTCAGATTTCGTTTATGGAGTCGTTACACCGAGAATTCTCAAAGTTGTGCAACATCTGGCCCGAAAATACAACTTACTGCTCTTTGGTGACTTGCAATGCAGCAGCCAAGTGGGATCTGTTACCCGCTTCGAAGAGTTCTCACTCCTCTGCCCTAACGAGCGCGAAGCCCGGCTTGCACTTCAAGACAAGGACAGTGGCCTGGAACAACTAAGTCAACGTCTGCTGCAGACCACACGTAGCGAACGCTTGGTAATGAAACTAGGTTCAGAAGGGTTTATCGCCTACGACCGCGA
>WTGE01000191.1 GCA_011525445.1 Synechococcus sp. CO36386bin_37 | reverse complement strand
AAATGAGTTTAATCCTCTTGGTTGAAGATAATGAAATGAACCGGGATATGTTATCGAGACGCTTGAAGCGGAAGGGTTTTGAGCTTGTCTATGCGGAAGACGGTGTTGCTGCTGTCGAAAATGCAAAGCAACATATGCCAGCATTGATCTTGATGGATGTTAGTTTGCCAGAGATGGATGGTTTGGAAGCAACCAAGCTAATCAAACGTGACCCGGCAACAGCAAATATCCCCATTATTGCTTTAACTGCTCATGCCATGGACGGAGATCGAGAACGTTGTCTGGCTGCGGGCTGCAACGATTACGACACCAAGCCGATTGAGTTACCTAGATTGCTTGACAAAATGAATTCTCTTCTCCCATAAAGTCGAACATGGTTGCACCAGTATCTGATTCAGAAGGGAGTCAACTCAGTCGTTCTGATGATCTCTTAAGGCGCTTACGTCACGACCTTTCCAATCACGTTAACCAGATTATTGGTTTTAGTGAGTTGGTCTCGGAGGAACTAGCAGACGCTGACCCAGTAGATTCTGAATTGGTTGAATCCCTTGATAAGGTTCATGGTGCAGCCCAGTCAATTCAAGGTTTAGTTCGGGAAAAACTCACACTAGAAGGTCTTTCAATTACTCTAGGCCGTGAGATTGACGGTCAAGATGAATCCAAGCAAAATATTTCTAGCCTTTGCGATGAGAGCCTGAAAATTATTCAGGAATCAAAACATATTGTCCGTCGTGAATATGCTTCTTCATTGAAAGGAAAAAGTAAAATTTTGTTGGTTGATGATGAAGAAGAAAATCGCGCCCTACTTGCCTCTCGTCTTCAACGAGAAGGCTTTGAGACACGTATGGCAGTTGATGGTGAGGATGCTTTGGCAAAGATTGGGTTTGAATCTTTTGATCTTGTATTGCTCGATATTTTGATGCCAAAGATGGATGGTTTTCAGACTCTCTTGAAGATTAAATCCAATGAGAAAACCTCTCATATTCCCGTCATTATGATTAGCGCCCTGGACGACCTCTCGATGGTGGTGCCTTGTATTGAGGCTGGGGCTGAAGATTATTTGTCCAAACCGTTTAATCGTGTCTTACTTGGTGCAAGAATTTTATCGTCTTTAGAGAAAAAGCAAAGGCATGATGAAGAGCTGGCATTATACAAAAAACTTCAAGCCTCTAAGGATTCACTTCAATCCAATTTAAGTCAGGTTCGTGCGAAAGTACGTAAATTCTCTGAGGACAGTGCGAAAACCAAGGAGATTTCTCCTCTTTTGAACTCACTAGAAGCAGTGATTGGTGATCTGGAAGATCAAAGTGACCAGATTAATCAGAGAATTCAACAAATTGAGATTCGTATTAATCGAAAGGCTGTGACTTCACAGGTGAAGTCGATTACAGCAGATCCAACTTTTGTAAGCCTTGCAGACCGGGCAAAAGCGATGCGCGCCCAAAGGCAACGACGTGGTGCCAGTTAATTCAGCTGAGTTGAAAGAACCGATACAACCAGTGTTGCCTTAATAGTGTTTTAATATCGTGTTTTCAAGGGGCTTTTCATTGGTTCGACATTTTCCGACAACCCTCTCCAAATTAGCGAAAGGGGCGGCGGCAGTAGCGGCAATGGTCGCACTCCCGGTGTCGATGCCCCTCAGCGGCTATGCATCTGAGGATCGCCAGTTACCGGCTCCGCTGCCTGTGCCGGAAGATGTGCTCAGATCTCTTCAGGTGGACGAACCGACGGCAGAAGCCGTCACTGAGATGCCTTTTGCCCCAGAGGCGCTGAATGATCTGTCGATGGAGGAAGCAGTCCGCTTATCCATGGAGCGCAACCCGAAACTCAGGTCGTCCTATTGGACATTTCGCTCAAACCAGGACCTGTTGGGTGCGGCTTATGCAGCTTGGTGGCCCCAGCTCTCCTTCACAGTTGGTTCAGGTCTCTACTGGTATGACTCCACTACAAGTGGAGCCTCAACCAATTATTCAGAGCTGACAAGTCTTTTTTCTGGTCTTTCATCTTTTTCATCTCCATCGTCTACTTCAACGGTTGCAGCTGGAGCACCGACGTCCTCAAATGTTGGAACATCCAATTCAACTGATTCGAAGAAGGGACAGTCAACCTCGGCATCCAATTCTGCTAATACAAGTTCCACTTCATCGAGTTCTGGTGGGCAGTCATCGTTTGATGCATCATCAATATCTAGTGCTTTTGAATCGATCTCCGGACAGCCAAATGGCAATTATTTTTATTCAACATTCAATCTCTCTTTGACC